>JACVJG010000526.1 GCA_015711875.1 Candidatus Solincola jinzensis
TCGTGGTGCGCGCCGTGACCAGCGAGGACGCCATGACCGCCGACTGGGCGCGCCTCCCCTACGAGGTCATGGAGCGCATCTCCAGCCGCGTCATCAACGAGGTCAAGGGCGTGAACCGCGTGGTCCTGGACATCTCATCCAAACCCCCCGCCACCATCGAGTGGGAATAGCCGAACGGCGGCTAAGGCGGACCTCATGGCATAAAGCGGCTCTAACCGTGGGCGGCCGGCATGAACCCCGTGGCGATGGTCTCTCTCCGGGCTCCAGACCCTACTCTATCTCCTCGATGGCCAGGGGGAACTTCGAGGTCAGCTCGCAGCCCTCCTTCTCGATGACGATGGGGTTCTCATAGCGGAAGCCCACCCCGTCCTCGGGTGCGGCGTACTGCATGGCCAGGATGACCATCTCGTTCTCCTGATAGACGTGGTCGGGGTCGGTCCAGTAGGGGATGGGCACGTCCATGCTCGCCCCCACCCGCCACTCGTCCCCGAAGAGACCGATGCCGTGCTCCACTCCCGGCAGGATGAAGTCCGAGCAGCCGCGCTCCTCCGCGAAGCGCCCGCACTCGGTGATGAGGTCACCGGGGGTGGCCCCGGCCTTGTAGCTGTCGATCACGAACTGCACGCAGGCCACGAAGTTGTCGGCGTGCCAGCGCTGCCGCTTGCTCACGGGCGCGATGAGGTAGTTATGGGAATGGTCCCCCAATGCCAGCCGGAACATGGCGTGGAGGTCGAACATCAGCGCCTCGCCGGCGGCGAACTCCTTGGTGGTGGGTGGGGTACAGGCGCCCAGGCCGGTGCGCCAGCCGCTGGAGATCTCGTTGAGGCCGGCGAAGTTCCATTCCGATACGCTGCCCTCCCGGCGCATGGCCAGGGCGGCGATGCCCGCCAGCTCGGTTTCGGTCATGCCCCGCCAGCCGCCGTTCTCGATGGCCTCGCGCGCCGCCTTGTGCCCGGCGTCCACGATGCGCCCCGCCTCGCGGAAGCGGTTTATGGTGCCCTCGTCCTTGATGAGGGAGGCCTGGTCCACGATGTCGTGGGCGTTGATGAATTCGAAGTCGGGCAGGGCGTCGCGGAAGCGCTCGTACTCGTAATGGGTCATCCACCCCTCGGCGGTGTAGGTGGCCATGCCGCTCTCGTAGCCGATGCGCCCCCTGGAGAGGCCCAGCTCGTCCTCGATGAAGTATTGGATGACCTCGATCTGGTCCGCCCCGCTGGCCCCGAAATAACCGCGCACGTGGTCCTCGTCCAGCCAGGTCTCGCTCAACAGGCGGGCGGAGTCGATGACGAAGGTGAAGACGGTGGGAAGGCCCTCGGCGGGGATGACCATGAAGGAGCGCCAGGGCACAAAGGCGTCGAGGACGAAGCTCATGGTGCGGATGCGCGAGGCGAGGTAGAGGTCGAGGTCGCGCTCGCGCATGCCTTCCTGGATGTCAAGCAGCCGCTTTTCGATGTCCACAGAATAGGGGTCGTTAGGGTCGGGTTTGGGGATATCCAGCATCTCTATCATCTCCCGTCGTCTCGGCGCCGCGCGGGGCGCGTCAATAATCAGTAGGTATGGTGGCGAGCACCTTGTTGAGCTTGTCGACCAGAGGGGCCAGGCGCAGTGCCTTGGCCATGTTGCCGCGCAGGGTGAGCTTGCGGGAGGTTAGCGCCTTCACCGCGCCCAGCTCGCCGCGTGTGATCTGGGCGAAGGTGGAGTAGTCGGCGATGATGCGGAACTCCGCCTTGGGGCCCTCGCCCTCGCCGGTCTCGAAGGCGGCGACCTTGCCGTTCTCGAAGGCCACGTGGAAGTAGCGGTCCTTGCCGTCGGGGCAGTTCTTATAGAGGTTGGTCATGGAGCTGGTGACATGGTGCAGCACCTCCGGGGTCAGCTCCTCCTCCACCCTGCGGCGTCCCTCCTCCGCCCATTCCGGGCTCAGGTAAACCAGGTTGGCCATGGCGTCCTCCTTCCTATACCGCCTGCTGAATCTAGCATACATGCTCATGAGCCCTCCGCGCCATGCTCATGTTCCCCGGACCCTGGGTTTAGCGCCGCAAGCCTCAAGGGCGCAGGAGATCGTGACCAATGTTCCCCGGACCCCTGGGTTTAGCGCCATGGGATCGAGCATGTGCACATTCGCGACCTTTATTCCTCGCTCGAGTTCTCATCCTCAAGGCAGCAGCCCGTGAATCAGCGGGTATCGCATCCCTTCGTTCTCCCCCATGCTGTGGTGGAAAAGAAACGCTACCAATTCCTGTCAGCAAAGCATCCGTCATCGTGTCTACTCGCTCTCTACCTCCCTGGGGCGAATATCGGCGGCCCGTTCGCGCGCACCCTCGGCATTTTCGCTGTCAGTTATAAGGGGATCGGACATTTATACGGC
>JACVJG010000527.1 GCA_015711875.1 Candidatus Solincola jinzensis
TATGGATGAGCGGCCTCTCCGCGTACATCAGGGCCTCCCAGGCCCAGTCGATATCGTTGCGGTCGGTGCGGGCGAGGGCGCAGATCACCGGTCCCTTGACCGTCTTGGCCACCGCTTTCACCGCCTCGAAATCCGAGGGACTGGAAACGGGAAAACCGGCCTCGATGACGTCCACCTCCAGGCGCGCGAGCTGCTCGGCGATCTCCACCTTCTCCCTCTGATTTAGGCTGATCCCCGGCGCCTGCTCGCCGTCACGCAGCGTGGTGTCGAATATATAGATCCTTTCCGTCATGGCCGATTCCTCCCCCGATGAGTCACCACAGCACGATGAACCTGCAATCCTTTACCCTCGGCACCGCCCTGATCTCCTCCATCACCTCGTCGGGTATGGGGATGTCCACGTTGATGCCCATTACCGCCTCTCCGCCTATCTTGCGCCTTCCCACCTGCATGTGAGCGATATTGATGTCGTGATCCCCGAGGATGGTCCCTATTTTCCCGATCATCCCCGGGACATCATCATAGCGGAAAAAGGCCATGTACTGCGAGGGCCCGAGGTCGATGTCGTACTCGTAAACGTGCACGAAGCGCTCGGCGTTGGAAAGCCCTACCAGGGTGCCTCCCACCGCCACCTCGTTCCCGTCGCGGCGCCCCCGCACCATGACCAGGTTGACGTAGTCACGCGTCTGCTCGGACTTGGTCTCCCTTACCGCGATGCCGCGCTCCTTGGCGAACAAGGGGGCGTTTATATAGTTCACCGGCTCGAATACTATTTTCTGGAAAAAGCCCTTGAGCACCGCCACCGTGAGTACCCCGGTCTCGTATTCCGCCAGACCGCCCAGGTATTCCACCTCGATCTCGTCCACATGCCCTTCCACCAGGTGGGTGAGGAGCAGCCCGAGCTTTTCCGCCAGGGGAAGGAAGAGGCGCACAGACTCGTCCACTTCCGCGGGCACGGGAAGGTTGACCACGTTGGCCACGAATTCCCCTTTCAGGGCGGCGCTGACGAACTCGGCGATCATGGTGCCGGCGCGGTCCTGAGCCTCCTGGGTGGAGGCCCCGATGTGGGGGGTTGCGATGACTTTGGGGTGATCGATGAGCGGGCATTCCGTGGCCGGCTCTTTCTCGAAGACGTCCAGGGCGGCTCCTGCGACCTTGCCGGAGTCCAGCGCCCTGAGGAGGGCGTCCTCGTCGATGATGCCGCCGCGCGCCACGTTGAGCACCCGTACACCGTCTTTCATCTTCGCGAACTCCGCCTCTCCCAGGAGATGGTAGGTATCCTGGGTCTTGGGCAGGTGCACGGTGATGAAGTCGGCCTGGGCCAGCAGGTCGTCGAGGTTTGACACCAGCTCCACGCCCAGCTTCCTCGCCTTTTCCTCCGAGACGTAGGGATCGAAGGAGATCACGCGCATGCCGAAGGCGAGGCAGCGCTGCGCCACCAAGGTCCCGATGCGCCCCAGCCCGATGATCCCCATCACCTTGTGATAGAGCTCCACTCCCTCGAACCTGGAGCGTTCCCAGCATTTGCCCCTCAGCGAGTTGACCGCCTCGGGGATGTTGCGGCACATGGCCATGAGCAGGGCCATGGTCTGCTCGGCGGCGGATATGATGTTGCTCTGGGGGGCGTTGATGACCATGATGCCCTTTTTGGTCGCCGCCTCCACGTCGATGTTGTCAACCCCTACCCCTGCCCGTCCGATGACCTTCATGCGTTCCGCCGCCTGGATGAGCTCGGCGTCCACCTGGGTGGCGCTGCGCACGATGAGGGCCTCGTAGTCGCCGATGCATCCGAGGAGTTCCTCGCGGGTCATGTCCGGGAGGTAATCGACCTCGAAATCCCTTCGCAGCAGCTCGATGCCGCTTTCCGCGATCTTCTCCTTCACCAGGACGCGAGCCAACTCTCAGCCCTCCTTTCCACGCTTTCGCCTCGAGCGCGCCTCGACCCGCCAGGTCAAGGCCGCGCGCTTGCGGTCATCTCCATGTACCTGTTCTCCGCCGCCGCCAGCCCGCCGCCCAGCTCCAGCCTGTGTCCCAAAGCCTTAAGGGTCATCTCCAGGGCGGAGAGAGCGATCGCCATGTCGAAGAAATTGTAATAGCCCACGTGCCCGATGCGGAATATCTTTCCCTTCAGCCGGTCCTGGCCGCCGGCGATGATAACGCCGTGCACGCGGTTCATGTGCCTTACGATATCGCCCCCTCCTATGCCCTCCGGCGCCTTCACCGCGGTCACCGCGAAGGCCCGCTCCAGGGCTTTGGGAAACAACTCCAGGCCCATGGCCTGAACAGCTTCCCTGGTGCACAGGGCCAGCACGCGATGCCTCTCCCATGCCTCCTCCAGACCCTCCGCCAGGAGCAGCT
>JACVJG010000528.1 GCA_015711875.1 Candidatus Solincola jinzensis
CCGTGGTGTAGCCAGGTTAACACGCCGGCCTGTCAAGCCGGAGATCGCGGGTTCAAATCCCGTCGGTTCCGCCAGGAAAAGACTCCCAAGGGAGTTCATATACATGGCGAGATAGCTCAGTTGGTAGAGCGCAGGACTGAAAATCCTGGCGTCGGGGGTTCGACTCCCTCTCTCGCCACCAGCAAAAGACCAGGTCAAGGCCCCTTTTCGCAGGGGCCTTCCTCTTGGGCGGGATTTTTGTGATATAAATATGATGCGTTTCCACGGATGAAAATCCGTGGTCCAATTGAAGCGGTTGAGCATGAATACGGTATGCCCACAAAACGGCGTTGCCCTTCCGTGGATCAATAATCCGTGATTTCTGAACCGTTAGTCCTTGACTGCTCAAGGAACTCAATTGCTTCCTGTGGCTTGCGTCCACGCGGCCTACTCAAGATCTCCAGTGTCTGGTCGACGTTCTTGCCTGCCACGTAATGGTCTCAGGCCGCCATACGGCATGCGCCAAGACCGTTCCGGGATCGTTTCACCTCAGCATATCCACGACCTGGCCGTTGTCCTTGTGCACCTCATACCAGCCGTAGGTCGCGGTATGGCTGGTGGTGGGGTCGTTCTGCACTATCTCGAAGACGTGCACCAGGTAATAGGGGCCATGATCCTCCACCTCGACGCGGGAGTTTGGAGTGTTCATATAGAAATCGAGCACGTCCGAGTCGCGCATCACCAGCGCGATGGCCTCCTCCTCGGAATCCACAGGCAGGATGACCTCGGTGTCGAAATCCTACTTTCCTCCTCAGACTCCCGCCTGGCCACACTCTCCGGGCTTGCCTTTCTCTCCCTCGCTTTCTCCCGCGGCAATGAATTCCTCGATGCCCTCCACGGTCATCCCTATCCCCAAAAGCGCGTCCTCCGCCAGGTACCACCTGCCACCGATCCTCACCAGCTCAAGGCGGCCGAGTTCGCTTCCGGAAGCGTCCTCACTGGTTTTGGAACCGTACTCGTCCGTGAACGCCAGGGTGCCATCGGCGATCTTCACCCGGGCCTTATCCCCGTTGATGGTGGTGTCCATCTCCCGCACCTCGATCTTCAGGTCACTGGGGAGCAAGGCCATGAAATATTCCGTGAGCTTTTGCCGCCAGCCGGTTCCCACCTCCTCCTCCAGGCGGGCGAGGAAAGCGGGCTCCATGAGCCTCAGGAGGGCATCAAGGTCTTTCTTCTCCAGGGAGTCGAACAGGGCCGCCACGACCTTTTCCACGTCCCCCACGTCCTTTTCCTCGCTTTCGGTTGTGGTCTCCGTCGTGCCGTTCCCGGATCCTCCCTCCTTGCCCCCGCCTCCCCTGGCGGCGAGGAAGATTATGATGAGCGCGGCGATGGAGGCGATGAGCACGCCGACGATCACCAGCAGCCAAATGGTCGCGGAGCGCTTCTGCTGAGGGGTCAGCGCCGCCTGACCGCCGGCTGGGTGCCCAGGCGCCCCCGGCGTGGGAGGCGAGGCCCCCGCCTGAGAGGTGTTGGGATATCCTGGATAGCCGGCTGAGGCGGCGGGATGCGACGCGGGGCCCGGCGCCGGCGTAGCGGCAAGGGGCGCGCCGCAATGGGTGCAGAACCTGCTCTCGCGCCTGATCTCTTTTCCGCATCCTGGACAGAACATGGCATCACGCTCCCGATCCCCGCCGGTCTCCCCCGAAACCGGCGAACCCCATAGACTTCCACCACCATTTTATCCGAACCGCCGGCGGCTTATAAATCGGAGGGGGATGCGGGTTTTAGGGGGAGAAAAACCATGGGCGGCGAACCGTAAAGGCGCGGGGGGTCGCTAGCCTTCACGCGGCATGGAGTCCATTCCTCACGCAATAACATGTTATCGTTTTCACTTTCTTCGCCTCCGGTTCAGTTCACGCGGCATGGAGCTCATTCCTCATGTAAAAACCCCCCAATCGTCTGGATTGGCGCGGGGGCTGATGGGTTTGCGCGCGGCAGGGAGGGGATGCCGAGGGTGTATCCTCCCGTACGCGTTAAGGCCGCATACTATCCCAGCCTTCACCGAGGCGGGAAGTTTCGGCCTCCACGTGAGCGGTGGCGGCGGCCTCGCGGGCGCGCCGACGACGGCTCTTATTCCGCGCAGTAAAAGCGGGGGTCGCCCAGGCCGTCGGGATCGAGGGCCTCCTTTATCCTCTTCTGCCAGGAGGGGTAATCCCAGGTCACGGTGCCGAACACGCGGTCCCTCTCCTCGGCGTCAAGCATGAAGGCCCCCAGCCCCACCCCCGTCAGCGGATGGTCGTGCAGCGCGCGCCAGGCGTTGGCCCACACCTCCGGCCGCCCTCGCCAGCTCTGCACCCCCGGCAGC
>JACVJG010000529.1 GCA_015711875.1 Candidatus Solincola jinzensis
GGCGGAGGGGCGCGACATGGTGGTGGAGGGAAGGGACGTCGGCACGGTGGTTTTCCCCGGGGCGCCGGTGAAGTTCTTCGTCACCGCGACGGTGACGGAAAGGGCTAGGAGGCGACATCGCGAGATGGTGGAGGAAGGCTACCGGGTATCCCTGGAGGCGGTGCGCCGGGAGGTGGCGCGAAGGGACCGCCTGGATTCCACGCGAGAGGTCAATCCCCTGCGGCGCGCCCCCGACGCGGAGGTCATCGACACCACGGGCATGAGTGTTGCCCAGGTGGTGGAGCGCCTTGTGGAGAGGACAAGGGAGAAACTGGAAAGAGTGGCGGGAACGCGATGAGGGAAAGGGGCGGGGGCTCGCGAACGGGCCGCTGGAGACCTCCACAGGTGGAGGCGGTGAGGGACGGCTCCCCCTGCGCGGGCGCGGTGAAGGAGGGCGACCTCCTGCTGGAGATAGCAGGCAGGCGGCCCCTTGACGTGCTGGACGTGATGTACATGGGAGCCGAGCCGCGCGTGAGGCTGCGCCTGCGCCGCGGGAGAAGAAGCATCACCCGCGTGATACGCAAACCCAGCGGCCGCCCTCTCTCCCTCGTCTTCGACGAGGCGGTTTTCGACGGCGTGCGCAGATGCGCCAACCGCTGCGTCTTCTGCTTTGTAGACCAGATGCCCCCGGGACTGCGGGAGTCGCTTTACATAAAGGACGACGACTACCGCCTCTCTTTCCTTCACGGCAATTTCATAACCCTCAACAACCTGACGGCGGAGGATGTCAAGAGGATCAGAGGGATGCGCATATCGCCACTTTTCGTCTCTCTGCACTCCACCGACCCGTGCCTGCGCTCCGAGATCATGGGGGGTGAGGCGGAGGGGGGGTTGCGGGTGTTGCGCGAACTGCTGGAGGCGGGGCTGGAGATCCACCTGCAGGTGGTGGTGTGCCCGGGATTGAACGACGGCGCGGAGCTCCGGAAGACATTCCGGCAGGTATTGGAAGAATACGGCAGGGCATCCTCCCTGGCGGTGGTGCCCGTGGGGCTAACCCGTTTCTCCCACCGGCTGCCCCGCGCCCTGAGACCACATGACCGCAAGTCGGCGGCGGCGGTCCTGGATGCGGTGGCGGAATTCCAGGCCTTTGCCATGAAAGGCCTCGGCAGCAGGCTTTTTTACGCCGCGGACGAATTCTATCTCCTCGCGGGCAGGGATTTCCCGGGCGAGGAGGAATACGAAGGTTACCCCCAGCTCGAGAACGGCGTGGGCATGGCGAGGAAGTTCATGGAGGAGGCGTCGCGGGAGGCGAGGGAGGCGGGAAAGATCGAACCCGCGCGCGGCGTCCTCACGGGCATGTTGGGGGCGAAGGTCTTGCGGCAGGCGCTGGAAAGCGCCGGCTGTCCCGAGGTGGAGCTGGTGCCGGTGCGTAACCTGCTCATGGGTGAGACGGTGACGGTGAGCGGCCTGATGGCGGGGAGGGACGTCATAGCTTCCCTGCTGGAGGCTCGCCCTGCCGCCAGGGAGATGCTCCTGCCCGAGACCTCGCTGCGCGATGGCGTTTTCATAGACGATCTCACGCCTCGAGAGGTGGAGCGGGCTACAGGTTACAGGATCGTTCCCTGCCCGGTGGATGGGGGTCATTTCCTCAGAGGGCTGGTGGGGGAGGAAAGCGCAAATGCCTGACAGACTTCCCCTGGTGGCGGTGGTGGGGAGACCCAACGTGGGAAAGTCCACCCTGGTGAACCGCATCGTGCAGCGGGGGGACGCCATCGTGGAGAGCGTGCCCGGCGTCACCCGCGACCGCAACTACTTCACCGCCAACTGGAGGGGAAGGGATTTTCGCATCGTGGACACGGGGGGGCTGGACCCCCTCAGCGAGGACGGCCTGACGCGCGCGGTAGGGGAGCAGGCGATGCGGGCGGTGGAGGAAGCCGACCTGGTGCTGATGATGGTGGACGCCGCCGAGGGTATAACCGCTGCCGACGAGGAGGTGGCGGAAGCCCTGCGCAAGACGGGAAAACCGGTATTGCTGGTGGCGAACAAGGTGGATAACCAGAGGCGCGAGGGCGAAGCGGTGGAATGGTATTCCCTGGGAATGGGCGAGCCCTGGCCGGTGTCCGCCATGCACGGCCGCAATATAGGGGATCTGCTGGACGCCTTGCTCGAGGGGCTTCCTGAGCCGCCGGAGAGGGAAAGCGAGGAGGGAGAGGCGCAAGAGACGGTGATGGCCATCGTGGGAAGGCCGAACGTGGGCAAATCCACCCTTTTCAACCGCCTTATCCAGGAACAACGGTCCATCATCAGCGAGATCCCCGGAACCACGCGCGACGCCATCGATACCCTGGTGGAGG
>JACVJG010000530.1 GCA_015711875.1 Candidatus Solincola jinzensis
ATTCCGTGGCATCATCGATAAGCGTGGGGTTCAACTTTACCCAGCGGTTGCCCTGGCGTCGGTAAACGTCATACCCCGCCAGGTCGGCCTCGGTGTTGCGGCTCCACTCCAGCGCCACCCCGGGGTCGTAGGCGGTGGCGGTGAAGCCGGTGGGAGCCGCGGGTGTCCTTCCATCCAGACGGACGGTGAAAACACCCTCGCAGTTGGAGGCCGGGCTGGTGTCCCCGGTCCAGACCACGGTCGCGGCGATATATAGGTAATAAGTGTTGTCGCTGAAGCCGGTATCGCTGTAGCTGGTGGAAATGGTCCAGTATATATCGGCCAGATCGACCAGTTGCTCTACAAGCCCCTCCGCCCCCGGCGTCCTGACCACGGCGTAATAGATGGGGTCGACACAAGCCTCCACCTGCTCCAGTATGGCGTTCCTCTCGCTATAAGTGAGCCCGGGCTGATTGAGCTGCGAAACGTAGCTCGAGAAACCCTCGACCTCATCCACAAGCGAGGGATCCATCGTAGCGAGCTGCCGGAAAATAGAGAGCATGGGACTGAAATCGGCCCCGCTCCAGCGCAGCATGACATACCCCAGGAGCATGGGATGTGAAACAGGCTGCCAGGACAAGGCTACACGGCGGTTACCGCTGTAGTAGAACTGGGCGGTAAAACCCGCGGGTGCCGGGATGGCCGGGTCGACGGCGCTGATGCGCGGCGGCGCTTCCTGGCCCTCTCCGGCAGGATCGGTCTCCTCAGGAGGAACGGAGGGTTTTGGAGCCACGGCAACAGGGGCCTTCGGTGCCGGGGCAGCCGGGGCAACAAATGCCGCCGCTTGGGCCTGATCCCCCCCGTTTTCACCTATATTCGCACCTGGCTCAGGAACCCTGCCCTTTAAGGTCACCTTATCCGGCACGGGTGCCGTAGACGCCGCATAGGTCCCGGGCTGGCCAGCGTTCACGTCCCGCGGGCTCCAACCGGGAACGGCGAAACTGCAAAGCACGCAAAGAAGGGCCAGCGCGATGGCACTCATCACGGTTGCCGCGCCAGTGCCGCTTTTCCTCGCTCCGCGCCCTGCCATAATAACCTCTTCCGGTCAAGCCCGCGTTTTCGGGTCTGCGATTTACATATCGAGAAAGAACACCTCTCCCAGACGCCCTCCGCGGCGCGACTCTTAAACAATCCCTCCTGTCGCGGGATCCCGCATCTATCCGCCCACATCCTACCATTTTATCGAGTACAGCTCACAATGCTTTAGCTCTATTCCACCGGAGGGTTTTTTCGGAGATGAAAGGTCGTCACCAGTGGATGAGCGGCACTATTGCCGGTTTCGGAACAAGGCGAGGCCGCCCTCATGGGCGGCCCCTCTTTCGTCGGCCACGCTTTTGCAGGCTTCTTTGTAGGCAACGTTTTTGTCGGCTCTTCCTCGCCTCCTACGTTGTTGCGAGAAACCTCCTGAACCTTTCGCTTTCCGCGCCCACTCATCCGCCTTACACTCTTTATAACGGCGCTCTTCGCTCTAGTTTTCATAACTTTCCGGCATGCGGGGCTTTTCAGGCTCACGCGGCGCGATTTCGAGGGTGAACGGGACGTCAAAAACAGGTGCACATGGCCATGGGATACAGGGACATCCCTCCGGTCTCGATCTATCGCTTCCTTGCGGGTCTCTCCTTTCAATATTAGCGCGCCTACCTTTAAGCAAAGCGCCCCGAGTTAGCTCCAGGAAGATAGCTTTGCGTGGCCTCAAAGCACTGCCGCGCTCACGTGGATAGGGCGCAATGGAAAAACGGTTACCCCACGATCAAAGGCGGCCGCTGGGCTGGCCATGAACCAGGCTGGCCGCATCCTTCCCCTTTGAAGCGGCAAACCCATGCTTGAAAACGCATCGCTCCCGGGCTTAGCGCTTATTTTGATCCGTGGCTGGAGCCACGGATCAGGTCCTTCTTCGTGAAGTGAGCGCGGAGAGAACGTAACGACCAGGTTACGGGCAGGATATGAGCTACTGCTCATGGTCAGTACGGACCGCTTGGCGCTACTCACGCTCTTTGCAAGAGCGCGGTCTTCACCCACCCACCACTCCATACCGAGGACAAACACCTCGTTAACATGCGCACCTTGAAAACTCTCGTCCTGAAGCAAGGAGGGAGAAGGATGGCCCGGACCTTCGCCTCAGCGCGCCTCGGCATAGTCGAAGTTGACGAAGTCGTAACCGCCGGCCCCAGGGATGCCGGAGGCCTCGATCACCAGGGTGTGCTGGCCCTTGGATAGCCCGGTCACCTGGAAGGTCATCTGCTGCCAGAGGGCGGGGATGCGGGGGCTTCCCTCCTCGGGGGTGT
>JACVJG010000531.1 GCA_015711875.1 Candidatus Solincola jinzensis
AGCCCCGTCGATGCGCACGTTGATGTGCATAACCGCGCGCACCACGAAGTCGTCAACGTCCTCGAGATCGCAGGCGATGGCCTCCCTGGGCTGCAGGAAATAACGCCAGAGCAGCGGGGGATCGGATACGCCCTCGCAACTGCGGGTGGGTATGACCTCCGCACCCTCCACGGAGAACGATTCTTTCAGGTAAGTCTCGGTTTCCTCTTTGGCCGCCTGATCGTCGTACATGAGCTGGAAGCAGTATAGGTCGGCGTACTGGGGGTAGATGCCGTAGGCCGCGAACCCGCCCCCGAGGCCGTTGCTGCGCTCCTTCATGTTGGCGATGGCGGTGAGCATGGGCTCGCCGTTGAACTTCTCGCCGCGCAGGTTCATCATCCCGAATATGGAGCAGGCGGAGAAGTCCTTGTCGTCCCTTATGCGCTCGCCCCTGAGCACCTCTCACACCCCCTTGTCCCTCGCGGCGCCGGCCTTCATGATCCCGGCCGCCGTCTCCGTTATGCGCTCCTGCCTCACCGAGCGCGGCAGGTGGATGTGCCCGAAGGCCTCCTCCAGGAGGAAGTTTTTCACCCTGCGCACGTTGGCCCGCTCCTGTATGAGGCTGGTCAGGATGCCTGCGCGCTCGATCCTCCCCGCCACGAGCATGCCCACCAGCACATCCCCCCGCAGCACCACCTTGCGGTAGTCGTCCCCATCCCCCTGTCGCGTTATCACCTCGTAGCCGTCATCCGGAGGATTGACGATGCCCGCCGAGAGCACCGGGAGGCCGAAGAACTCCACCGCGTTCATGGAGTTGCATCCCGGGTAGGGGGCCTCAGCGCCCGCCATGTTCATACCCGCGTATTTTCCCTGCAGCGCAGCCACGGGCCACAGGGCGTTGATGGAATGCCTTCCCAGCACCACGTCCATAGCGCTCACGGCATCCCCCGCCGCGTAAACGCCGTCAAGGGCGGTGCGCTGGTACTCGTCCACCTCGATCCCGCGCTCGCATTCAAGTCCCGCGCCCTCCGCCAGCTCCACGCGCGGCCGCACTCCCACCGCCATCACCAGGAGGTCGAACTCCACCTCCCCGCCGTCCTCGAGGGTGGCCTTGCCCTTTCCCCCTCCCCGGGACTCCAGCCCGGCCACCCCCTGCCCGGTCACGATCTCGATTCCCGCGTCGCGGCACCTTTCCCAGACCATGCGCGAGGCCCGCTCGTCCAGGGCCTGGGGGAGGACCCGCTCCATCTTCTCCACCACCGTGACCTTCGCCCTGCGGGCCTCCGCCGCCTCCGCGGCCTTCATGCCGATCAGCCCTGCGCCCACGATGAGCACATGCGCCGGCCTGGCCGTCCTCGCCAGCATACGCTTGGCGTCGTCCCACGACACGAAGGTGATGTAGTCCACCTCCTCCAGGCCGGGAATGGCGGGGATAAAGGGCTTGAAGCCGGTGGCAAGGAGCAGGCGCCGCCAGCCAGGGCTGGTGGGGCTGGGGGCGGCGTTCCCGGCATGGGACCTGTTGGGGCTGGTGCTCCTGGTATGGGTGGCATGCCAGGAGCTGGAGGGCCGCCCGGGGGCATGCCCGGCGCGCCGATGATGGGGGCACCAACACTGGGACCGATGATGGGAGGCTCGCCATACGGAGCGTACGGAGCACCTTATGGAGCCTACGGAGCACCACGCGCAGGTTTCGGCGGCGCAGAGGAAGACCGTCCCGGAGCGGGACGCGGGCGACGCGGCGCGGTGGGCGCACCTGGGGTGCCAGGTGTACCCGGCGGTGCCATAGCCGGACGACGCGGAGCAACGGGTTACGGTGCTCCCCCGGGGATGCCCGGTATGCCCGGCGTGCCGATGATGGGACCGACCTCCGGCATGGCTGGACGCATGGCTCGTGGGGGGTATCCGGGGATGCCGGGTGTACCCGGAATGCCCGGCGCACCTCGTACAGGTGGATTGCAGGCGCGCGAGCAGGCGCCGCTGAAGCTGAAAGTGGTGCAGTCGGTGCAGCTGCTCCAGCAGTAGGGAAACAGTTCCTTCCACTGGCGGGCGGGGCAAGATAGAGTGGCTCCGCCCGCTTTGTCGTACAGGAGCAGGCATCACCCTGTGCAGGCAGGCGTGTAAACTGGTATAATACGAACGGTGATGAAAAATGGCAGTGCACCCGACAAGCAAACCCAGGATCGTTTATCCACAAAGTGATGGAAAGCCCATGGCGGATAACACAAAGCAGCTGGAAGCGATTGTGTACCTCTATGATAATCTTTGCGCGCTGTTTGCAGAGCGAGAGGACGTGTTTGTCGCCGCTGACCTGTTCTGGTATCCGGTAGAGGGACATCCCGAAATC
>JACVJG010000532.1 GCA_015711875.1 Candidatus Solincola jinzensis
TGGTAATCGTAATACATGGCCCTTTCCGCCACTATGGCCTGCGTGCTGCCTATCCTGGCCGCCACGTCCTTGTCCGGGCCCACATGGGAGTTCACGTTGAGGGAAAAGCGGCTGGCCGCGGGAACGTCATAGGACACCGACTGGGTCTCGCCCCCCGGCATGATGAAGGTGAACTCAACGGAGGCTGTCTTCTCCCCGGCGTTGAGGACGCATAACCACTCCTCGAAGCCGGAGCGGGTGGTGCCCTCGGCGAAGTACCATTCGTTGACGCTGAGAGAGGAGAGCGCCGCCTCAGCGTTTAGCAGGCCGCTGCCGTAGTACTCGTCCCACCCGGGCCTCCCCAAGTCCGCTGCGGATGAGGTGATGAGCTCAGAGACCTCGCTCGGCATGAGCTTGGGGTCGCGGGAGAGAAGCAGGGCGGCCGTCGCGCTGACCTGGGGAGCCGCCATACTGGTGCCCTCTCCCCAGACCAGCGCGAATCCGGACTGGTGGTTGCCCGCGACACGGTACGACTCCTGGGGGATGCCGTCCGCGTAGCCGTCGCCGTTGTCGTCGCGCGTGAGATCGCCGCCAGGCGCCACCAGGTCGAGGCCCTCGCCGTAGTTAGAGTAATGAGCGCGCAGGTCGCGGAAATCGGTGGCCCCCACCGCCAGCACGTAATTGCCCTCGTCGGCCGGGCAATCCAGGCCTCCCGGGTACCCGGGGTCCGAGCCCTCGTTGCCCGCGGCCGCGACGCACAGGGCGCCGTGCTCGTACGCGTACCTGACCGCTTCCCCCACCGCCTTGCTGTGACGCGGGGACGCGATGCTGAGGTTGATGACGCGGGCGCCGTTGTCCACCGCGAAATAGATGCCCGAGGCCACCGCGGATGCCGTCCCCGCCCCGCTGCCGTCCAGGACCCTCACCGGCATGATGGAACATGAGTAAGCCATTCCCGCGGCGCGGAAGGCGTTGTTGAAGGAGGAAGCGATGATCGCCGCCACGTGAGTGCCGTGGCCATACTCGTCATCGGGGTACTCGTCGTTGGCCACGAAATCATAACCGGGGACGAACCGGGTGGAGGCGAAGTCGGGAGCGTGGCGGAAGGTGTCCGCGTCTCGGTAAGCGACGCCCGAGTCCACCACCGCCACCACCACCGTGGGGTCGCCTCCCCCCGCGATGTCCCATGCCTCGGGCATGCACGTCTTCTGAAGGTTCCACTGCAGGGGATAGTCGGGGTCGTTGGGGCTCTCGGCGGCGCGAAAGGTAAGGTCCGGCTCCGCCCATGCGATACCGGGAAGACCTTCCAGGCTCGAGAGATCCACCTCCCTGGGGGCCCGCATGAGCAGCGCGCCTCCCGGCAGTCCCTTCACGAAACGCATGCCCCGGAGAAGGGCCGCGCGCGCCGCCTCCGCTCGCCTGCCCGGCTCCGTGCCCAGGATGATGTCTCCCCGTGCTTGCTCCCCCTCCTCTCCGGCGCCCGTCGTCCTCGCCGCGGCGCCTGGCGAGGATAATAGCGCGTAAAAGAACAGAGAGAGGACCAGAAAGGCTGCGAGCGACCGTTCCCTGCGCCGCCGGGGCTTGCACGCGGGGAACGTCTCACCTCCGCCTGACCCGGCATCTGGAACACGGTAAAACTGCCTCATCGCGGCGATCACCTCCGTTGCGAAGAGGAACCTCCGACCGCATGGCCTCCCAGGTCGCGAAACGTGTGGTTCCTGGCTTTTCTCCCATACATCCCTTGAGTGTATCTCAAAGTATATACATGGAGGGCGACATTATCGCAAACGCGGGCCGCTTGCCGTCCCGGGACGCCCACCTTCCCCCCTTATGACCCCCGCGCCGGTGGCTTTGTTTCAGGCGGCGCCCTCTCCAGGCCTGATGGCGGTTGGCAGATGGCCGATGCGAAGCTTCATCGCTACCCTGCCGTTAACGGCTTGATCGCTCTTTTCTCCGGTCATGCTGGTGCCTTGGTTGTTTTTCGACGAGGCCGCATTCGGAATCTGCGCCAACTGCGAAAGATCGCGCGTAAAGAGCCGCCGCAAGCGGCGAAATGGGCTCATCTTTGCGCGGGCATGGGTCTTGCCGGAAAGCCCGCCGTGGCTTGGTCTTGCCAGAGGGTGGAAGGGAAAAGAACATCTTCAGCTACGCCGCGATTCGAGGTATTCCCCCAGCCTGCGCACGCCTTCCGCCAGGTTCTCGAGGCGGTTGGCGTAACTGAAACGTATGAACCCCTCCGCGCCGCTGCCGAAGTCGATGCCGGGCGTCACCGCCACATGCGTTTTCTCCAGCAACTCGAGGGCGAAGGCATAGGAATCGTCGGTGAAGGCGCGCGCATTGGC
>JACVJG010000533.1 GCA_015711875.1 Candidatus Solincola jinzensis
ACCATAAACCTGGAGGAGCGGGACCCGGAATGCGACCTGGACTACGTTCCCGGCGAGGCGCGCGAGATGCCGGTGGAGGCGGCCTTGAGCAATTCTTTCGGGTTCGGCGGGCATAACGCCTGCCTCACCTTCAAGGCCTGGCGGCCATAAGGTATAAGCCCGGAAAAAGCGTCACGGCGCTCCCTCTGCGCCACTCGCGCAAGGGGGCGAAAAGCCTGAAGGTCTCGCGGTTGAGGTCGAGGCCGTTTTTGCGCCAGGAGGCCGTTCGCCGTCATAGGAACCGCGGCGGGACGCCCGTGTGAAGGGATCTTGCCGACTTGGGGCGTGCGCTCATGGACACCATAAACGGGCACGGTCGAGCGGTTTATCGTCAAATGATACCAGCTAGTAAAAAGGCGTTTCCCATCCTGGCTATAGGCGCGGCGGCAGGCAACCTGGTTCACGTCACATGACACCCGCGAGAAAGGATGGCGCCATGGCGACGCTGATGATCTCTTCGCGGCGCTCGTCGACCTCGTCGTGATGAACCTGGAAGCCCTGCCCCACGAACAGCCTCGCTGTCCCGTCAGCCCCCCAGCTCCTTGCGAAGGGACTCCACCATCTTGGGCCAGGGATTATCCGCCGCCTTCGCGGCGCCCTCAGCCGTCCTTCCAGTCCTTCCCAGACCCGCACCGTGGGCAGGTAGAACTGGTGCATGGTGGTAAGGAAACAGCGAGAAGCCGCTTCTGCGCTCACCTCGGTGATTTCACTTCGGTGATTGGAGGATGGTGGCCGGTGGAGTGAGGATAGCGTCGGGACGGATATGACGGATAAATTTCACAGGCATTCTCCATATAACCGATGCCCAAATTCCGCTCCCCAGGAAGCGCGGCGCCAGGACATCCATATCGCGCCGTGATACAATCGCCTTACAGGCACGGTCTTACGGTAAGGCTTGGGTATAACAAGTTAGGGGGTGCTCGCCCATGCGCGAGGGGGAGATATTCAAACGCCTGGAGGACGCGGTAGGCCCCGAGAACGTCTCCATGGAACCGGCGGTGCTCGACGGCTACGCCTTCCAGAGCTTCGGAAACCTGGACGATACCTGCCCGTGGACGCACCGGCCGGTGGCGGTGGCGCTGCCCTCCACGGTGGAGGAGGTACAGGCGGTGCTGCGCGCCTGCCGCGACCTCGGCCTGAGGTTCAAGGCCTTCTCCACGGGATGGGGAGCCCACGCGGGCCCGGGAGGCGAGGGCGTGGTGCAGATAGACCTGCGGCGCATGGACCGCATCCTCGACATCGACGAGAAAAACATGCTCGCGGTGGTGGAGCCCTACGTCATCTGCGCCCAGTTGCAAGCGGAGGCCATGAAGCGGGGCCTGAACCTTCACATAATAGGCGCGGGCTGCGGCACCTCCCCCCTGGCGAGCTGCACCTCCATGGACGGGACGGGATGGACGGGCCTGAGCACCGGTTACAACTGCCGCAACGTGCTGGGGGTGGAGTGGGTGCTCCCGCACGGCGAGGTGCTGAGGCTCGGAAGCGCGGGCATCGGGGGTGGCTGGTTCTGCGGCGACGGCCCCGGCCCTTCCCTGCGCGGGGTCATGCGGGGGCTCTTCGGCGCCCGCAGCGCTCTGGGTGTTTTTACCAAGTGCGCCATCAAGCTCTATCCCTGGCCCGGACCTCCGCGCACCGAGGTTCGCGGCACCCTGCTGGACCTGGAGGCGAGCATCCCGGACGACTTCAAGGTCTACATGTGCCTGTTCCCGTCCTTCGAGGCCTATGCCGACTTCGCTTACGGGGTGGCGGATGCGGAGATCGGCTTCCTGCTCTGCAAGAACGCCATCGGCCTCATCCTCTCCATCTTCATGCCCCGGCTGCTCAAGAAGGCCGCATACGCCCCCAACCTCAAGGCCGCGCTGAACGCCGCCGAGCACATCTTCCAGTTCATGATCGCCGCCCACTCCCGGGAAGAGCTGGAATACCAGGAAAAGGTGGCCCGCGAGCTGGCGCGAAGATGCGACGGCATGCTCCTGGACCTCGGCCTGGCCCCCGGCCTGGGCGGGGCGGTGTGGTGGGGCCTGGTGCGGGGCGCCCTCCCACCGCTCTCATTCCGCATGGGGGGTATGATGGGCACATCCTTCGGGACCTGCGCCGCCTTCGACAACTGCGTCAACCAGGCGCGCGCGGGGGCGGAGCTGAAACGCGCCTTCATCGCGGAGGGAAAGCTCTTCGACGACCTCGCGGACAACGCCTGGGGCGGCATTTACGAGGCCTCGGGGCTCTACGGCCACCAGGAGGAGCTCTTCCTCTTCGACCACCGCGACCCGCGGCACCGCC
>JACVJG010000534.1 GCA_015711875.1 Candidatus Solincola jinzensis
TTCCCAGAGTCTCTACGACGACATCGCTGCGCGCGGGGGACGGCCGATCATGTGGAAGACCGGCCATTCCTTGATTAAAGCCAAGATGAAGGCCGAGGGAGCGGCACTGGCTGGTGAAATGTCCGGCCATATGTTCTTTGCGGATCGGTACTTCGGGTACGATGACGCCATCTACGCGTCCTGCCGCTTGGTGGAGATCCTGGCTAAGACGAAGCAGCCTCTCTCGAGCCTGGTGGCGGATCTGCCTCGGACGGCTGTGACGCCGGAGATCCGCGTGGAGTGTCCGGACGCGGTCAAGTTCGACCTGGTGAACCGGATTCAGGTGCGGCTTGCGACCTACGTGAAAACTGGCCGGCCGCTGGAGCCCTCCGGGCTGCGTCTCCGGGACATGGTGACCATCGACGGCGTGCGCGCGATCTTTGAAGACGGCTGGGGACTGATCCGGGCATCGAACACCCAGCCGGCTTTGGTGCTGCGCTTCGAGGCGGTCTCTCCCGAGCGGCTCCAGGCAATCCGAGCAGCAGTCGAACGCGAGTTGGACGCGGCGCAACGCCTGTGACCCCTGACGCGAAGGTGGAGCGACCTGCCTTTTCCGGTCGTTTCATCCTTTCCGTTCTTTTCCTCTCTCTGATTATCTCCTTCTCGGTCCCCATCCGCACGGCGGATGCTGGGGTTTCTCGACCGTCGACCTCCGGCGCCTCCCTCCAGGACCTAGCCTCCCAGAAGCCAGGCGCCTCGGCGCTTTTCCCCTCCAACAGCACACGGAATACCCTGCCCACCAGCTCCGACGCTTTCTCTCTCATGATCTCCTCCTGGAGCTTTGAAAGTTCATCGAACCTGGAGCGAGCAGTCCCCTTCCGTACCGTGTTTTGCAGGGAAAACGCCGGCGTGCCTTCCTCATGAGAATAAACAAAAAGGGCTAGCCAGTCAAAACGCGCCTCCTGCACGAAGCCGCGCAACCTGACGTAAGCCCCACGGTCCTCCCCTGGAAAACCCACCATGAGTGTGGCGCGCACCGCCACCTCTCCCAGGCATTGCCGGGCACGGTCAAGGAGTTCCAGATAGGAGCGCGAGTCTCCTTTCCTGCCCATGGACTTCAATACTCTCGCGTCGGCGTGCTGAAAGGGGAGGTCCAGGTAAGGGCAGACTTTAGCGTCCTGCATGGCCCGCATGATATCGTCGCTCAATCCCTCAGGGTGCATGTACATCACGCGAAGGCGGAACTCGCCTTCAAGCCCGGCAAGTTTTTCGATCAGGGCGGGGAGACAAGGGCGGCCATAGATATCTTTCCCGTATTGTGTGGTGTCCTGAGCCACGAGCACGATCTCGTGCGCTCCCCTTTCCACGAAAAAACGCACTTCATCCCTTATATCCTCGATATACCTGGACCTCAATGGCCCCCTGATTAGCGGTATGACGCAAAAGGCGCATCGCCTCGAGCAGCCCTCGGCGATCTTCACATAGACAAAGCCTCTGTGCAGGGTACTGGAAAACGTCCTTTTCCGGCACCATTCCATCGAGTGATGCTTTTTAAGGGCATGGGGGCAGCCGCTTGATGTCCTAAAATCCGAAAGCCCTGCTTTTCCCTCTACCCTCTCGCTCACTCGAGCACACGTGCTCAGCCATTCCGCGACCTTGTCATAGGCCTCAAATGGGATGAAGCAGTCCACTTCCGGCAGCAGTTCGCCGAGCTTTTGTTCTCCATATCTGGCAACCATGCAACCCGCCAGCGCCAGTTTAGCTCCCGTTTCCTTTTTGAGGTCTGCGAGATCCAGCACCTCCTCTATGCTCTCCTCCAGAGCGGGGGCGATAAAAGCGCAGGTGTTCACGATAATCGCGCTTGCCGCACGGGGATTTTCCGCCTTGCGCCATCCCGCCTCGGCAAGGCGGCTCTCTATGAGGTCGGAATCGACCTCGTTCTTGGGACATCCAAGGGTTAAAAGAAAGTAGACACGCTCTCCTGAGCCCGATTTCGATGCTTTGTCCAGAGGCATCTCCGCTCCCCGATCAGCGGAGCGCAGGCATTATCAAAGATGTGCTCATCTCGCGGTCAGATCTTTATGGTTTTTATCTTCTCGGCGACCCCGCTCCCGACGTCTTTGCCAGAGAAGAAAGACACCGATTTCTCGATCTTCTCCGCCAGCGCCGGCAACTGGTCGGCGGTCAGGTCATCGGGAGTGGTCCCTATTAGCTCGCAGTTCTTTTTCACGGTGGCTTTGGCGATAAAATCCCCCACCGCCGCTGAGAGTATCTTTTCAACCTCTTGCGCCAACCTGTTGGCCACTGAAACCTCCTGCCCAGATACCCTTTGGGGTAG
>JACVJG010000535.1 GCA_015711875.1 Candidatus Solincola jinzensis
AGGGCTGCGTGACCCCCATGGCCGCGTGCCCTCCCCGGCGGCCTTGGTGATCAAAATACATGGCCCGCTCTACCACGATCCCCCTGCCCTCCGCCTCCTCGACCTTCAGCGATACCTCGTCGGAGGGGAAGTGGTCATCCACGTGCAGGGTGAAACGGCTTCCCGGCGGGAGGTCGAAGTAGGCCTCCTTCGCGAAGCCGGCCTGGGTCATGAAGGCGAACCTCACCCTCGCCGCTTCGCCTCCCGGGTTCCCCACCAGCACGTATTCATCGAAGTCTCCTCCGGTGTAGCCCTCGGCCAGGTACCATGTCCCGGAGGCCTCCGTGGCCCCCATGGCGCAGGAGCCCCCCTGCTTCCCGTAGTAGTCGAAATACATTGCGCGCTCGGCGACCACCGGCATGTCGCTCTCCACCCGCACCGCCACCTCGGCGTCGGGAAGCTGATCGTCCACGTGCAGGGTATAACGCGAGCGCGGCTTCACCTCGGCCTCTACCTTTTTCCCACCCCCTCCCGGGACGTAGAGATGAAAACTCACCCGCGCCGTTTCCTCGCCGGGGTTTCCCACCAGCACCCAGGTGTCGAAGCCACCTCCGGTGTACCCTTCGGCGAACAACCATTCCCGCGAGAGCCGCGTCGCTCCCAGGGAGGCGTGTCCTCCTCGCCTCCCCCAGCTCTCGAAGTACATCGCCCTCTCCACCACCACCGGCGTATCGGCACTCACCGCCGCCGAAAGGGCGCAGGAGGAAAAGCCTTCCACATCGTCTACATAGAGCGTGGAGCGCGCGCCGGCGGCCACGTCAAGCTCCACCTGCCCGCTATACCCGTCCTCCCGCAGGAGGTCGATCACGAGATGGGCAGTATCCGTCCCCGGGTTATACGCCAGTATCCAGGTGTCGAAGCCCTGGGAGGTGTAGCCCTCGGCGAGATACCACTCCCGCGCCGGCGAAGCCGCCCCGTGTTCGCACGAACCCCCGTCATAGAGGCCCTGGTAGTCGAAGTACATGGCGCGTTCCGCCACCACCGGCGCCTCGCTCTCCACCACCGCCGAGACCTCCTCACCGTAGAAGTACTCGTCCACGTGCACCGTGCGCCGGGAGCGCGCCGGCACCTCCACCCTTTCCTCCCTCACCTCGCCCGAGGTGGTATGCATGGTCACCGCCGCCGAGGCCGCGGCGTCCCCCGGGTTCGCGAGAAGCACGTATTCGTCGAAGTTGTCCCGTTGGCGGTTGACCATGGCGGAGCGCAGGCTGAGATAGGACCGCAGTTGCTCCCCGCTCACGCGCACCGTCCCCGCGCTGCCGGTGAAGGAGGCGTAGCGCACCCTGCCGCTGGGCGCGCGGTCGGAGAGGTCCATGCCGTAAAGAGTGCCTACGTAGGTGCTCTGGCGCGAGTTCAGGCGGCTCTCCATCTCCTGCCTGGTATAGGAGACCGTCCAGTGCGCGAAGGGGTTGTTCTCCGGGTCCTCGCACCAGGGGCAGGGCACCCCGCGCAGGTAGGGCACCGGGGAGCCTCCCCAAACGTCCTCGTTGTTGTCGGTGTGCCCGCCGCAGGAGGCGGAGTAAAAGCACTGCGCCACCTCTCCGGCATAGGTCAGCACCTGGCCCGCGGTGGCATCCACCGCCCGCGCCCACCCCGCGTCCTTTTCCTGGTCATAGCCCTTGTAATACTGGCAATGCGTCTCGTCGCAGATGTCGTAATTGGATGAGGAGTGCTTGCCCATGGAGCGCACGGCGTAGGAGCGCGCTGCCACCGCCTGCGCCTTCACCGCCTCCTGCGGCCAGCTCCCCGGCACCTCCGCTATGCCCTTGAGGTAGGTCTCGAACCAGCTGATGAGGATAGCGCGCAGGGAATAGGGATGGGAGGCGCCGGAGAGGTTGAGCTCCAGCGGTGTGTAGGCGGAGAGGTGGCTTACGCCGCGGTTCCCGTTCTGGGGGAGGCGCAGCACGTCGCCGTCTCCGGAACCCCTCAAGTAAAGCGGCTTGTACATGCCCCCGTAGCTGGTGTTGTTCACGCAGGTGCCGTCGGGGCGCACGATGAAGAACCTCCCCTGTTCGTCGGCGGCCACCGTCCAGGTGCCCCCGGGAGTCAGAACGCCACCCGGGACATCGCCGTCCGAGGTGTAGAAGGCGAAAGAGCCCGATTCCGCGACCAGGTATATCACCGACTGGCCTTCCAGCAGCCCCACCCTTATGGAGGACGGGCAAACCCATCCCCGCACCTGTGTTCCCTGGTAATAATAGGAAAGAATGCTCTGATAGTCATATCCGGCGGCGGCCATGCCCCTGGCCCCGTACTGGCACATCCCCCCCCCCGGGCC
>JACVJG010000536.1 GCA_015711875.1 Candidatus Solincola jinzensis
GTTCATCTCCTTGAAGGAGGGGATGATCTCCCTGCCGGCGATATCCATGATCAGGTTGCTGTACCCCTCGACCAGGGACATGAAGGCCTGGATGCGGGAGAGGATCTCGCGCTGCTCCGGGCTGTGGACGACGGAGATCAACCCCCCCTGGTTGATGATCTCGTCGAGCCTCTGCGGGTTGCGCAGCTCCTGCGGGCGCAGCCGCATCCCCATCTCCTCCAGGCGCAGCGATACGCTGGCGAAATATCTCTCCATCAGCGACCTCAGGTAATCCCTGATCCACGGGTTCGCCGCGAACTCGAAGGCGTGGGTGACCTCGTGCAGGGTTATCCAGAGGCGGAAGTCCTCGGGCACCAGGCGCATCTTCTCCTCCGCCTTGAGGAGGTTGGGATAGACGATATAGAGCTTGCCGCCGTCCTCGGGGCGGGGGAGGCCCAGGTCGAACTGTCCCAGGACATTGCGGGCGAGGTAGCCCATGACCATGCCCAGCTGTGCGGTGAGGATGCCCTGGGTGAAGACCCTGCCCGCCCGCAGAGGCTTTCTCCTCTGCTCCTCGAGCTTTCCTATGGTCTTCCCGTAGCTCTCCGCCAGGGGCTCGAAGATAAGCCGGAAACTCTCAAGGTTGGCGTCGATCCAGTCGGGGCGGTCGAACACCAGCAGCGGCCCCAGGGGCTCCCTGGGCTCCAGAAGCGAGAACTCCCTTACCAGGACCTCGCTGCGTCTTTTCATGGCCTCGAAATCGGCGAGGCGCGGCGCCGGCACGGGTGGCGCGGCCGGCTCGGACTGCGCCACCAGCACGGCTATCTCTCTCGCCTGCTCCCAGTCGACCATGCCGTCGCCCCCTCCACGGAAGGCCCGGCGCAGGGAGCGGTACAGTGGCAACCTCTTGGCCACCCCCTCTATAAACTGGTTGACCCCGCGCAGGCTGCGCTGCCAGGGGTCCTCTTTCATCTCCTCGCTCATCTCGAACTTCATCCTGCCCCGCTTCGGCCTAGACGTCGGCTGGAGGGACGCGGCCAGCAGCTTCCGGTTTGTCTGAAGGAACGTCGCTGATAACCGCGGCTCGCGCCAGGGCGTCATCGAGGTACGCCGCCCGGCACTCTCCCTCCTTGACCATGCTCACGAGCTCTTCCACGCTAACCGCCGCGCGTGGGAACACTGTGACGCATTTCCCCAGCTCAGATAAGGCGTGGGCGTCGCTCCCCCCTACCTGCGGGAGTCCCAGTTCCGAGGCCATGCGCATGGCCATCACGTTCTCGTGGTAAGTGCAGCCTCCGTTGAGGGTCTCCACCGCGTCCACGCGCTCCAGCACCTCGCGGGGCGGCAATCCCTTGTACCTGCGCCGATGTCCCCAGTAACCCCGCGCAGGGTGGGCCAGGACCATCAACCCTCCCGCATCCTTCACCAGGGCGTAGAGGTCGCGGAAAGGCATGTCCGGCGGCACCTCCTCATTCACCCCGAATACCAGGATATCACCGCCGGAGGTATAAACCTCGACACCGGCGAAAACGGTGAACCCAGTCTCCCGTCCCAGCTCACGGGCGACCTGGCCGCCATGCAGGGTGCCATGCTCCGTCACCGCCACCGCATCCAGGCCCATGGAGCCGGCCTTCATGATCATCTCACGCGGCTCCAGCTCGCTGCATTTGGACGAGGTCCTGGTATGCACATGCAGGTCGATCAGCATCCAAGCTTCCCTCCATTCCTCCCGAACGTTCCATAGTGTAGCACAGCCTTCCCGTCAGCACCCGCTGGATGGTCGATCCTTGGCCGAACACCTTGTCCGCCGTGACCTTATCCTCCCTCGCGCCCAAGTCATGGCTTTACTGTTAAGCTGATTTTGCCTCCGCCGATTATGCCCTTTTCACACTTTTCTAATACTCTGGTATTACTTTGTTCAATAATTACTACCTGTGAGGAATGGCGGCGACCATCAATGTCGATGTAATTTCTAGGCGTAGATGGAACCTTGAAATAGGCCCCAAGCGGACACCGGGGAAATAGTGCCTTAGAAACAGCGGATGAACGTCGTGGGCGAGCCGGCATCAGCATTAGTCGCAGCCCCCTTAAGTAGACGCAGTAGCATTCCCCTAGCACCATCCGAAGCCGACTAGCCGAGACAGCCATCTACCCCTATTGCAATCGAATGCAGCCCAGACGAACTACTTAATGTGACCCTCGCCCATGACGCTAATCTTTCAGCAACTATCACAGCCTGTACACAGCAGCACACGCAGCAGGGTTCGCAGCACACTCGCAGCATGATCGCGGTAAAGCAACATCCCTGAGGTATCCCCTGAATCCCCATAGGAGTCCG
>JACVJG010000537.1 GCA_015711875.1 Candidatus Solincola jinzensis
CGAGCATCCTGTCGCGGGTCCGCGACGAGAAGCTGGACGGCAGGGTGAAGGGCAGGGAGGAGGAACTGGCCCTGGCCAGGCGGCTGGCTTTCGGCGGACGGGACGCGGGATGACCGCGCGCCAGAAGTTGCCGGGCAGTACGGAGTGGGCGCCGGCGGTGAGGGTCATGGTGGACGAAGGGAGCCGGGAGGCGTGAGCGATCTCGAGCGCGCCGTGTACATGCTGGTGGGCCTGATCATCGGGGTCATCGTGCACGAATACATGCACGGTTACGTGGCCTACCGCATGGGGGATACCACGGCGAAACGGGCGGGGCGCCTGACCCTCGACCCTCTGGCTCACATCGACCCCTTCGGCACGGTCATATTGCCGGGCATACTCCTGCTCATGAGCATCATGGGCTACGGCACCTTCATCATCGGCTACGCCAAGCCGGTGCCCATCAACCCCTTTCTCTTCCGCAAGCCCAGAGGGATCATCTGGGTATCTCTGGCGGGGCCCCTTTCGAATCTCGCCCTGGGGGTGGTCTTCATCGGCCTCATCCGCCTGCTGGTCTCCTTCGACGGCGGAGCGGTGCTGCAGAAGATGATCTACACCTGCCTCTTCATCGCCTACATCAACATCCTGCTCTTCGTGTTCAACCTCATCCCCATACCTCCTCTGGACGGCTCCAGGGTGGTGGGGTATTTCCTGCGCGGAGAGGCCAGGCGTTTCTACCAGCAGATAGAGCCTTACGGGTTCTTCATCGTGCTCCTGCTGGTGATGACCTTCGGGTTCCTGCTCTCGCGGGCGGTGGGTGGCGTGGCCAACCTCATAATGCGCATCTTCGGCCTGGGAAGCGTGTTCTGAGCGGGGGTCGCGAGGCGTGAACACCTGGCGCAACTTGCCGGGAAAGGCCCTGGTGGCCCTGCACGCGCTGCGACCTCGCCTGCGGGCGAGGGCTGAGGAGGCCGCGAAATCCCTGTCCCCGGGGGAAAGGGGACTCTTCCTGTCCATGAAACGCTACGACCTCGCCCATTCGCAGGCGGTGGCCGCCCGTTTGCGCGACGACCCCCTCCTCTACCGCGCCGCCCTCCTGCACGACGCTGGAAAGCTCCCCTCCCAACTGGGGCTCGGCACTCGCTGGCTATACACCGCCATGGAGTTGGCGTCTCCCCGTTTGCTGCGGCGGCTGTGTGACAAGGCAGAGGAAAAGGCCAGGGGCGAGGAGGTCATGGAGCGCATGAAAAGCCTGCCGAGGGGTTTCTGGAGAGGGCTCTACGTGCAGTCGCACCACGGCGAGATAGCAGCGGAGCTGTTGCGAAGAGTGGGCAGCGAGGAAGAGCTTGTGAGAGTGGTGGAAGGCCATCAGGGAACGCCGATGGACGCCAGGGCCGCCAGGCTGCGCGAAGTCGACGACGCCATGTGACGCGGTTTCGACCTCTCATGGGAAAACCACGCTCATGCCAGGGGAATAGCGACCACACGGCGACAGCGTATGCGCGATGCACCTGATAACTAGGGGTGGCGAAGGGATAGGCCGAGGGCATCACGGCCATGGGCATACCTGAGACTTCTGCGGAAGGGAAGGCCGCGAAACCCCTCGACAGGGGGGCGTTGCGCCATGCAGGCGGGTCAGCGCGGATGTAGAATAATGAAACCAGGGGGAGGCTGCGGAGAAAGGCGCGGAAGGACATGGGGACAGGGGTCGGAAAAGAAGGCAGAGCGAGAGAGGAGAAGGGTTGAAAAAGAGGATTCTTACCGGATACCGGCCGACGGGAAAACTGCACCTCGGGAACCTGCACGGGAACCTCAAACGCATGATAGAGCTGCAGGAGGAGGCGGAGTGCTTCTTCTTCATCGCCGATTGGCATGCCCTTACCACCGACTATCAGGACCCGTCCAGCCTGCGCGCCTACACCGAGGACATGGTGCTCGACTGGCTGGCCGCCGGCATAGACCCCGCCAGGGCGGCGGTTTACCGCCAGTCCGACCTGCCGGAGGTGGCGGAGTTCCATCTCTATCTTTCCCTCATCACTCCCCTGGGCTGGCTGGAAAGAGTTCCCTCCTTCAAGGAGCAGCAGGAACAATTGCGCGGCAGGGATATCTCCACCCACGGCTTCCTGGGCTATCCCGTGCTGCAGGCGGCCGACATCCTCATCGTGCGCGCCGACGGGGTGCCGGTGGGCGAGGACCAGCTTCCCCACCTCGAGCTCACGCGGGAGATCGTGCGCCGCTTCAACCATCTCTACGGCGAGACCTTCGGGGAGCCGCAATCGCTGCTCTCGACCAGCCCGCGCATACCGGGGACCGACGGGCGGAAGATGAGCAAGAGCTA
>JACVJG010000538.1 GCA_015711875.1 Candidatus Solincola jinzensis
CCACCGCCTCCTGCTCCCTCCGCGCCTGATAACAGGGGCAACACCGGGGGCAGATATTCTTTTCCAAAACCTGATTGCGCGCGAACTCCCGCTCGAGGGTCCTCGCCAGCTAGCCCTTTTTCTGTCGGTGATTTTTTTCTAGCCTCATCGAGGGTGAAAGACACGCATCGAACCAGGATGGGAGCCCAAACCGCGGGCGGCCATTTTCTCCCCATAAAATGACCGGGAAGCAACCGGATAAAGGCAACATGGCCTTTACCGCATTCCTTGCCCGGCTCAAACCACGGGAGGGATTTCCTTCTGGCTTTTTCTCGCGATCATGCGGGCGTCGTCGTTGGGTCATAGGTTAAGGCGCCCTCTCAGTCCAAAGGGGTTCCGGAGCCCTACGGGATCCGAGGTCTCTCCGTCGCGGGCTCAAAGCTCCAATCGCCCTTTCAGGGCCCGGCCCAAAGTGATCTCGTCGGCGTATTCCAGGTCTCCCCCCACCGGGAGCCCACTGGCTATGCGCGTAACCTTGACCCCCAGGGGCTTGAGGAGGTTGGCCAGGTAGGCGGCGGTCGCCTCTCCCTCCACCCTGGGATTGGTGGCCATGATCACCTCGCTCACCCCCTCCTTGCGCACCCTTTCCAGGAGCTCCCTGACCTTGAGATCATCCGGACCTATGCCGTCTATGGGGGAAATGGCTCCCCCCAGCACGTGGTAAAGGCCGCGGAACTCGCCGGTGCGCTCCACCGCCACGATGTCCTGGGGCCTTTCCACCACGCAGACAAGCGAGGGGTCGCGGCGCGGGTTGGCGCAATACTCGCACAGCTCTCCCTGGGCGAAGTTGAAGCAGCGTGCGCAGAAGGAGACCTTCTCCCTGGCCTCGACGATGGCCTCGGCCAGGGCGCGCGCCTCCTCCGGCGGCACCTTTAGAAGATGAAAGGTAAGGCGCTGGGCGGTTTTCTGGCCTATGCCCGGCAGCTTGGAGAGCTCCTCCACCAGGCGGGCGATGGGTGGGGCGTACAACAACGCCGTTCTCCCGTCAGGTCAGCCCCGGGATCTTTATCCCTTTGGTGAAGGCTCCCATGCGCTCCTCTGCCAGCTCCCGCGACTTGCGCAGCGCCTCCGACACCGCCGCCAGCACCAGGTCTTCGAGCATCTCCACGTCCTCGGGGTCGACTGCCTCGGGGTCGATCTTCACCTCCAGCACGTTCTGCTGGCCGTCCGCGACTACCTTCACCATGCCGCCGCCCGAGGTCGCCTCAACCCGTTCTTCCGCCAGGGCCTCCTGCGCCTCCATCATCTGGCGCTGCAGTTTCTGGGCCTGCTTCATCATCTTCTGGATGTTCCCGTTCATGGCCACCTCCGCATCATCAAACCACGTTCCCAGGGGACTTTGTCCGACTGGTCCCTCGCCCGCAAGCGGCGCCGGCGCGATCTCCCGTCCATGCTCGGCTCCCTTAAGGAGAGGCCTTGGCCGCTCACTATGGATGGCCTACGCGTTGGCGGCCATCTTTCCCGCCAACGGCTCCGCTTGTCGAAACCGGGGCTTTCCGTCGGCAACCTGTCCTCACACCTGGTATCACGCGCTTTCCGCCCTTCGCCTCACCCTCTTGCCGCGCCTTCTGTCCGTTGGCCCTCATTCCCCCAGGGTTATCTCCTCGATGACCTCCGCCCCGAAAATATCCTTTACCAATTTCACCCTGCCCGCGTCGTGCCCGTCGGCGGAGCTGTCGGCGGCGTGCCCCCGGGTTTTCTCCGCCTTTCCCGGCTCCAGGTCCGGGCTTTCCTCTCCACGCTCTTTCTTCACCGCCTCCTCCGCCGTCCCCTTCTCCGCGCTTTCCGCCGCCATCGCTTCCTCCCGGCGCTCCTCCTGGCCGGAGGGCCCGAAGTCCGCCGCATGGTCGCCCGCGACGGCTCCGCTCTCCCGCTCTGGCACGGGCCGCACCGTCCTCGGCCGGGGCGCTGGAGGCTCTTTCGTGTCTCTTGTCCTCTCCTCGAGCACGGTGGTCACCTTGAGCCTCACCCCCAGCACTTCCTCCAACGCGGCCTCCAGGACCTCTTTGTTGACATCTTTTTCCATCTCGCCTCGATGGAAAGACCGCTCCGCGGGAAAGGACACCAGCAATTCCCCACCCTCGACCCCCTTCGGCCTGCCTTCGAGCAGAAGGGCATGCACGGTTATCTTCCTCTCTTTCACCCGCTCCCTGATCTGGGGCCAGGACCTTTTCACCACCGCGATATCCAGCGACGCCCCCGCCGCTTCCTCCGAGGGCGCTACAGGTAAGGGTTCCGCCAGCCGCTCCCCCGAGGCTTTCGAGTCGGC
>JACVJG010000539.1 GCA_015711875.1 Candidatus Solincola jinzensis
TGCGGGAGAGCTTCTCCTGGTCCCTCAGGAAGGCGGCCCCCGAGCAGGCGCACGAGGGCGCGGGGATGAAGAACTCTATTTTCTTAAGCACCGTAATTTCCACCACATCCTTTCCGCAAACGGCGTCCTCATCAGGCCAGGGTCCGCACCAGCAACACCAGGTAATATATTCCCACTCCCAGGACGACAAGCCCGGCCCCCTTGCGGACGTATTTCTCCCATCTCTGCACCCTGTCCACGTGCCCCGCCCAGGTCCCCGCGCCGAAGGCGATGAGGAGCGCCACCGCGAACACCGGAAGGCCCGTGCCCACGGCGTAGAGCGCCGGCATGTACAGGCCGCCCACCGGCGTCCCCACCGCGAGGGGGATGAGCATCCCGAAGAAGAGGATGGCGCTGTAGGGGCAGAAGGAGAGGGCGAAGACCACTCCCAGGAGGAACGCCCCCAGGGCGCCCTTTCCCGCGATGCGCTCCCCAAGACGAGCCGCGTAGCCCCCTTTCAGGAAGGAGAGGTTGATCACCTCCAGCATTACCAGGGCCACCAGGATGAGCAGCGGGCCAAGGTAGTACACGGCGGAATCGCGCAGGAACCCCGAGATGTTCACCACGTTCGCGCCCAGGTACACCAGGGCCAGCCCGAGGGCCACGTAGGTCAACGCCCTCCCGGCGGTGTAGAGCGCTCCCGAGAGCACGGTCCTGCGGCGGTCGTCTATGTCCCTGGCGATGTAGGCCACGGCGGCGATGTTGGTAGCCAGGGGGCATGGAGACACGGCCGTCAGCAGCCCGAGGACGAACGCGGCCAGGAAGGGGATGCCCGCCAGCGGTATCCCGCTCTCCCCCGAGGCCGCGCCCTCGCTTATGGCCCGGTCCAGCTCGGAATGGATGTAGGAGACGCAGCCTTCCCGGTCCTCCCACATGAACCAGACCTGCTTGAGCTCCTGGAACCTCTCCTCTCCCCCGCTGCCTTTTATTACCAGGTAAAGGGACGAGCCCACCACCCCGTACTCCTCGACCCTCTCCCGGTTGGCGGGGTCGTCGATGGCCAGCCTGGTGTAGGGCACGCCCTCCCTCCCGTGCCCGCGGTAGGTGGAGGCCGCCTCCTCGGCGTAGGAATCGACCTGCTCGCACGAGACGCACCGGAAGCGGGGATAGAAATAGACCAGCTCGACCTCCGCGCCCGTATCTTCATCGGCGGAAGCCCAGGCGGCGCCGCTTGCGTTAAACTGCAGGGCCGCAAGGGCGAAAACGAGAAAGGCCGTCAACCACAGCGGGCTCGCGCGAAAAACAACTGATCGCCGCCGCAACGCTTGTCCCATTCTTGCTTCGCCTTATTGCAACGGTTGCCCGCTGACGAGGCGGTCGAGTATCTGCCGCATGGAGGCTGCGTCTATCACTCCCACATATCCGCCTACGGGCTGTCCTTGCGCGTCGAGGAAGTACGTGGTGGGGATGGTCTGGATGCCGTAATCCATGCAGAGACCGTATTCGCTCTGGTCGTAGACATCCACGATGATGAAGGCCACGCGCCCGGCGTATTCCGGCTCGACTTCCTTGATCACCTTCTCGATCTCGATACAGGGTATGCACTGCGTGGAGTGGAAGTTCAGGAGGACGGGAAGCGAAGCGCTCCTCGCCTGCTCCAGCGCCTGTTCGGCTGGGCTGAGAGCGCCGGGGTTTTCGGGCAGCGATTCGGGTTGCTGCGCTTCCTCGGAAGGTTGCTCTACCTGTTTCGCGGCCTCGTTCGAGCAGCCGCAGAAACCGTCGCCGAAAAAGGCCAGGCTCGCCAGAACGATGAATGCGGAGGCCACTATCCCGATGCGGACCATCCTCTTATGTTTCATAATATAACCTCATGGTCTCGTTCCACCTTTCCGAGAGATGGTTTCTTCTAACCAATATATCAGGCCGCCTCCTCCCGCGGCTCGCCCTTGATGGGCGCCCCCGCGTGGCGCCGGTCTATCCAGCCCTTGGTCTTCTTGGCTATCCACACCAGGGAGAGCATGATGGGGACCTCCTCCAACACTCCGACCACGGTGGCCAGAGCGGCCCCTGACTTCAGGCCGAAGAGGGAGACGGCCACCGCCACCGCCAGTTCGAAGAAGTTGGAGGCGGCGACGAAGCCCGCCGGCGCGGCGACCTCGAAGTTGATCCTCCACAGCCAGGCCCAGCCGTAGCTGAAGGCGAAGATGAAGTAGGTCTGGATGGTCAGGGGGATGGCGATGAGGATTATGTGCACCGGGTTCTCCACGATGGTCTTGCCCTGGTAGATGAAGAGGATGATCAGGGTGAGGAGCAGGCTCACCACGGTG
>JACVJG010000540.1 GCA_015711875.1 Candidatus Solincola jinzensis
GAGCGTCTATTACATCAACGATTGGATCAACGACGAGCACGGCGACTATTACGACACCCGGACCCTTGGTTACGTGGATGACGCCGCCCTCTACGCGGCGGAGAACCCCAAGCCCCCGGTGAACTGGTCCAGCTCCTATTACAAGAGCGTTGAGGCCACCAGCAACATGTACCCCGTGTATTTCGAGCTCGAGGGGCCCTGGTACTTCAACATGACCACGCCTTACAAGATAATCGAGGAGGTCATCGGCATCCACGAGGCCGCGGACGCGCACCAATTCCCTCAGGCGACCTACGCGGTGAGGGAGACATTCATCGGCTCGGGGGGCCACCGTTTCATCATCACCTCTTACTTGAGCAACGACGCCACGGCGCAGGAATGGCATGAATGGGGATGCACCATGGAATATTTCCCCGAAGGAAGCACCAGCTCCAGAAAGGAGACGTTGCGCTATCTGAGCCCCTTCGATAAGAAAACCCCCGTTTCCTATACCATTACTTTCCCGCTGAAGGTCGGCGATACCGGTTCCTTGCCCCAGATATACCTTTCGTCCGGACGCGAGGTCGCAGGCAAGACCTTCGAGGTGGTCTCCGAGGGCAAGATAACCACTCCGGCCGGCACCTTCGACGCCCTGCTCATCCGCTTCGATTACAACCTCCCGGAGAGCCGGGTGAACGCCTCCCGGATCGAGTACCGGTGGTTCGTGCAGGGCATGGGTTCGGTGGTGGGCATAAAGAGCCTTCCCAACGTGCTGGGTCCCACCTACGACGAGGCTACCGGGTACTACTCCGTGCGCCAGGATAAGGTATGGTATAACTCCACCGGTATCTGGGTCATGGAGTCCTTCGAGGAGGCTGGCAAAGCGCAGCAATAGAGCGGAAGCCGGGAAAACCACCGTAAAGGCAAGAAGGCGGCCCGAAGGCCGCCTTTTCCATGCCGTTCTCAAGGGCTCTCGCTCGCGCGCCAGGGCGGAAGGCAATCCATGCGATCCATATCGCCATCAAGGCCGCCCGCGGCCGTGCATCTCGCGCCCGGCGCCGGCGAGATCCCCGTTTTCCCATCCGTGCCCCGTCTGTGACATGGCCGCAATGAGCTGCCGGGATTGACGCCATCGCCAACCACCTGTCGGCGGAGTGGTTATAATATGGTTTGTACCGCGCCGCAGCACAGCCCGCGTTGCGGGAAGATCGGGGTGTCGCGGGGCCGGCGCAAGCGCTCGGGGCGAGCCGGGACCGACGCATATGATGGATACAGGCAAAGGGAGGTTGAAGATGAAAAAGGGCTCGCGCGCCGCCTTGTTTCTCGCCCTGGTGCTGGCGCTAACCCTATTCCCCATAGCGTCCGGGGTCAGCGCGCAGGGGCTGGAGCCGCAGATCGATGCCGTTCTGCCGGGCGCGGCCTGGAGAGGCACGCCCGTGGCCATCCAGGGCGCGCGCTTCGGAGACCTTCAGCTCCCGGATGTATGCTCGGTGACCTTTAACGGGGCCGACGCAGGCGCGGCGATAATATGGACCGATACCTATATAGTGGTCATCGTGCCCGAGGAAGCGACGTCAGGGCCGGTGGTGGTGACCACCCTGTTCGGTGAGAGCAACCCCTATGACTTCACCGTATACGAGCAGCCCGCGGCGGTGCCCTGCTATTTCGCCGAGGGCACCACCCGCGCCGGCTTCGAGGAGTGGTTGACCCTCTACAACCCTTATGACGCGGAGCATACGGCCACCGTGACCTACATGGTCGCGGACGGCGCCAACCGTATCCGTTACTACAACATCCCCGCCCATGCGCGGGTTAACGTCTACGTGAACTCGGAGATAGGGTCCGACCGCGACGTCTCCATGGCCGTAACCTCCACGCAGAGGATATACGCGGAACGGCCCATGTATTTCCGCTACCGGGACTCGTGGACCGGCGGGCATTGCGCCGAGCCCGTACTGGAGGCCTCCACCACCTGGTACTTCGCCGAGGGCACCACCCGCGCCGGCTTCGAGGAATGGCTGTGCCTGGCCAACCCGAACGGGAACGACGCGGAAACTCGGGTGGACTTCTTCACCTCCGACGGGGATGTGATCACGGTGAACTGTACCGTGCCAGCCTGGAAGAGGTATACCGTCAACGTCAACGCCGCTGTGGGTCCGGATAAGGACGTGGCCGCGAAGATCCAGTCCGAGCAGCCCATCGTCGCCGAGCGCCCCATTTATTTCTCTTACCGGGGCGCGTGGGATGACGGCCATATCACGCCGGGGGCCACCTCGCCTCGCAAGGAATGGTACTTCGCCGAGGGCACCACCCGCGCCGGCTTC
>JACVJG010000541.1 GCA_015711875.1 Candidatus Solincola jinzensis
GGAAAACCTCTCCCTCTCGGCCGAGGTGTCCTCGGACAAACATGTCATCTGCGAGAGGCCCATGTACTTCGACTACAAAGGAGCCTGGACCGGGGGCCACGACGTGGCTGGCTACGCCCCCTGAGGCACGGGGGCCAAGCTTTGCCTGGGTGAGTGAGAACAAGAAAAATGGCGGAAATATGCCAGTAATTACCGACATTAAGCTGGTATAATGCACGCTTTGCCCTTGCGAGATCGCAGTTCTCGGTCGGCCTGTCGCTTGGTGCCTGGGAGCCCCGATCAGCGCCGGGCTGGTAGCGTGTTGGCCGGCCTTTCTCTCACATCCCCAGCGGTCAGCGGGATAACAGCAGAAATGCGCCCTGGACCGGCAGCGTATTTGAGGGCGGTCGTGTCTTCCGTTGATCTGCGAAAGAAGGTTTCCCCCGCCAACGCATAACCGGCGAAATATAGTAAAAACATGGTAAACAATTTGTGCGACGCACCCCGGCCCTCTATTCGCCCTTCATCATCGCCTTGAGCTCGCGCTTTAAGACCTTGCCTACCGCGCTGGTGGGAAGGGCGTCGTAGAACTCGATGACCTTGGGCACCTTGTAGGGGGCGACGTTCTCGCGCAGGAAGGCGAGTATCTTCTCCTTCTCCTCCTCGCTTTTCTCGATCCCCGGTTTGAGCACCACCGCCGCCATGACCCTCTCCGAGCCGGGTCGCTCGGGATCGGGGAAGCCGAAGCATGCGGCCATGTCCACGTCAGGGTGCTTCATGAGCTCGTCGTCCAGCTCGCGCGTGAAGACCTTGTAGCCGGACACGATGACCATGTCCTTGAGGCGGTCCACCACGTAGAAATAGCCGTCCTCGTCCATGTACCCGAGGTCTCCGGTATGCATCCAGCCGCCGCGCAGGGCGTGGGCCGTCTCCTCCGGGCGGTTGTAATATCCCTTCATCACCTGCGGTCCGCGCACGCAGATCTCGCCCGTCTCGCCGAGCGGGACCGGCTCGTCCGTCTCCGGGTCGGTGAGCTTGACCTCGGTGTCTGGATAGGGCAGGCCCACGGAGCCGATCTTTTTCTTGCCGTAGCGGGGGTTGCAGATGGTTATAGGAGAGGTCTCGGTCATGCCATATAACTCGATGAACTTGTTCTCCCCCACCACCTTCTCCATCTCCACTATGCTCTCCGGAGGCATGGGGGCGGCGCCGCTGATGCAATAACCTACGTTGGAGAAGTCCAGCTCCCGGAACTCCGGTTTCTTGAGCAGCTCGAAGAAGATGGTGGGCACGTTGATGATGGAGGTCGGCCGGTGTTTCCTGATGGCATCGATAATAAAGTCGAGGTCGCGCGGGTTGGGAACGCATATCTGGCCCATGCCGCCCTGCAGCAGGCCGGCGGCCATGGCCAGTCCCGCCATGTGGAACATGGGGAAGGCCGAGATGCCCACCTCGCCGTTGAAGCCCGGCTCGTCCGCCCAGGTGAGGGTCTGCTGGCAGTTGGCCATGAAGCTGCGCTGGGTGAGCACCGCGCCCTTGGACGGCCCCGTGGTGCCTCCCGTGTACATGATGAAGATGGTGTCGTCCATGCTGCGGGGGACCAGGACAGGGTCCTCAGGCATGTCCGTTATGGCGTCGAAGAACGAAACCACCGTCTTGCCAGGTATCTCCTGGACCTGCACGGGAGGAAAATCTCCCGGCATGAAATCGGTGGTCCCTGCCACGATGACGGTGGAGAAGCCGCATTTGTCCGCCACCGCCGCGATGGCCCCGAACAGCAGGTCCATGGTGAGCACCACCTTGGCCCCGCAGTCGTTAAGCTGGTGCTCCATCTCGTGGGGGGTGAGCAGCGGGCTCAAGCCGGTGGAGACGCAGCCCGCTTTCTGCACCGCCACCATGGCGATGTAGTTCGCCGGGATGTTGAGGGCGTGCAGCCCCACCACGTCGTCTGGCTGCAGGCCTATCTTGAGGAAATATGCCGCCAGCCGGTTGGAGAGCCGGTCCACCTCCTTGAAGGTGATGATCCTGTCCATGTATATGAGGGCGATGTTGTCCCCCACCCTCTCCACCGCCTCCCGGAATTTCTCGGCGAAGGTCTTGTTCTCGTACTCGAGATGCTCGGGTACGTGGCTGTCGTAATGCTTCAACCACGGCTTGCTGGAATAAACGTCTCCCGCCTGTGCCTTGCCGGAATCGCCGTTGCCCATGCTGGACCCCCTTTTCTCCCTCCATCCTGTGCCGATAAGGCATTTTAACATGTCCAAAGAAGTGCTTGGGACTTGATCACGACCGGGTCATGCGTTGACTATGC
>JACVJG010000542.1 GCA_015711875.1 Candidatus Solincola jinzensis
GGCCCTTCCGGGGATATGAGGAGAGACAGGCGACATGAAGGAGTACGGATGATGGCCGGCATGGGGAAATGGACGGCGAGCCGCGACGAATGCAAAGCCCAGCCGTCCCCGCCCCCCGCGGCCCCCGGCCCTTCCGGTGACGTGAGGGAGTGAGGAGGTCATGGAGAGGACCAAGGCGCAGAGGCTGGCGGGCGGGATGGTCGTCCTTTCCTGCTTTTCTTTGCTCTCCTGGCTCAACGGCAGATACGTGGGGCACGGGGCGGGGCAGGTGGCCGCCTTCACCGTGATCGGCATACTCCTCGCCTGCGCCTGCCTGGCCGGCATGGCCGCCCTGGCGCTTCTCTCCGCCCCCTCCCTGCGCGCATCCGGGGGCTTTGCCGCCGCCTGCTGGACCGTCTCCCGCGCATACCTCCTGGCCCTCCCCTTCGCCCTCCTCGCCCTCCTCGCGGACCTCGCCTTCGGCTGGAACGCCGCCACCGCCTTCATGCAGGCGGCCATCATGACCTCGGGGGCGGCGGTGGGGGCGGAGCTCTCCCGCTCGACCGGGCCGAAGATCCGCCACATGGTCGTCTGCATGGGCGGGGCCTTTCTCTTCTCCATCCTCTGGATCGCCTACTCGGCCATCTTCGCCAGCGCGGCGGGACCCAAGGCGGTGGGATGAAATGCACGGAAAAAAGCGGAGAAAGGCAGACAGGTCGATACGATCGCCAAGGCTTTTCAAAACACTTATCATGATCCTGACGACCTGGGTTATCATGCTGGCATGCGCTGATCAATGCTTCGCATTGGATATCAAACCTCCGCCAGATAAAGAGATCGAAGATTTTATTGAGAATTGGGAAAGCATGGGAACTCTTGATTCGAACAGCGGTCAAAGATTCCCAAACCATGTGGTTAAGACGGAAAAAATTCATAGTGTTGTTTCGTATATTGATGATGTTACAGGTAAAGAACGTTTTGTTGTATATTACTTGTTAATATTTGGTTATACGACAGAATGGACCGAGGAGATTGAAGGGGAAATCGTATATCATACAAAGGCAGTGGTAGATGCAAGATATTGGTCTGGCGAGATTTATAACGGAGATACATTGCAACCGACAAGCGGATATGGCGAAGTGATGTACGATGTTCCCAAATACAGAAACCTGAGTCCAGGGGAAGATGAAGATGAAGTTATAGATCGCTTGGTAAATGACTGCGCCAACTCCATAATGGAAGAGGAGGGCTACCAACCGGGGTGGCCAACAGTAAACTATAGCGGGAAGGCTGTTCCTTTAGAAGAGGGCGGGGGAGGCAGCAAGATACCCGGTCCTGGCAGCTGGTGGACTTGGCTGACCGGCACGGTGATCGCCGGCATCATAGCGGCCATTGCCGGCTTGCTAAACTCCCTGCTCGGCTTATCGCCGGTGACGGTGACCCCGAGTGCCCCTCCCGTGAAACCCATCCCACCCGGGAGAAAACCGTCCGCCCCGTCTTCAAAATCTCCACCCCCTAAAAAGCTTCCCTCTGACGTGAGAAAGCGGCGAGGACCGCGACCCCCGCTCGACCTCAAGGTGTCCCCTGGGCAGCCCGAGGGAGTACTGGATTCTATCAAAGAGTTCTTAAGCATCACCAAAGACGCGGCGGGGATGACCATAAGTGACGCGGGAACGGCCATAAAGGACGCCGTGCCCGGTTTGATCAAGGGCACCATCGCCGTCCCCGCCACCATACTTCAGGGTTACGTGGAACTGGGCAGGCTGGCGCAGACTCTTCATTCGGATTACGTGAGCGGCAGGTCGAGCATCTTCAGCGACCTCTTCGGCTCTCGAGAAGGCTGGCAATCGCTGAAAGAGGTCTTTGGGGATTTGTTCGGCGAAGTGGGCCATGAGCTTTTGCCCATGGATGAGATAGGATCTTTCTTCAACAACAACTCCTCCCTGGAGGAGAAGCTCTGGGCTATTCCATCTGCGGTTACCAAGCTCACCAACCTCCTGTTGTTGTCCGAGAGGCTCTCAAGCATGCGCGTACCCGGTTTGCCCGCCGACCTCACGGCCATAAATTCGTTCAAGGCATCGACCAGAGCCATAGAGGCGGCTAAAGCTGCCGCCGCTCCCGGGGTGCAGACAGAGTATGACGCGTATCTTGCGGCTGCCAATCGCAGGGCATCCGAGCTCGCGAAGACGGTGGAGGGCGGCGGCAAACTCGCCAGGGAACAGGTGCTGGAAGCCATGAGCGACCCCGCCACCATGCGCAGGATAAAGGGCGCCTCGGAGGCGCTGCAGAAG
>JACVJG010000543.1 GCA_015711875.1 Candidatus Solincola jinzensis
CGGTGCGTGACCGCGACCCCGCGGCGCGCAGCACCCTGGAAATAATTCTCGCTTACCCGGGTCTGCACGCCTTGTGGATGCACCGCGTGGCCCACTGGCTGTGGGAGAAAAAGGTGCCGGTGGTGCCGCGGCTCATCTCCCACCTCAACCGCTTTCTCACCGGCATCGAGATCCACCCCGGGGCGAAGTTCGGCAAGGGGGTGTTCATCGACCACGGCATGGGGGTGGTCATCGGCGAGACCTCGGAGATCGGGGACTACGTCACCCTTTACCAGGGAGTGACCCTGGGGGGCACGGGAAAGGAAAAGGGCAAGCGACATCCTACGGTTGGGAAAAACGTGGTCATAGCGGCCGGAGCCAAGGTGCTGGGCCCCATAACCGTGGGGGACGACTCCAAGGTGGGGGCGGGAGCGGTGGTCATCCGCGACGTTCCCCCGCGCTGCACGGTGGTGGGCGTGCCGGGGAAGGTGGTGGTGCAGGAGGGGGAGCCGGTGGTGGACCTCCACCACGAGGCCATCCCCGACCCCGTCATGGACCGCATCGAGGCCCTGGACGGCCTCATCCGCAAGCTGGAGGACCGGCTGGTGCGCACCCAGCTCGAGCTGGAGATCGCGGAGGAGAAGCTGCGCCGCGCCGAGGAGGAGCTCCACAGGGTCGAGGAAAGCCTGGGGGGCGGCCTGAGGAAGGCGGGGGAAAAGGGCGACGGTGAAGAGGGGGAGGTGGCGTGATGGGCCTCGTCCTGCATAACACCATGACCAGGCGCAAGGAGGAGTTCCGTCCGCGCGAGGAGGGCAGGGTCCTCATGTATGTCTGCGGGCCCACCGTGTATAACTATATCCACATCGGAAACGGCAGGGCGTACCTGGTCTTTGACATCATCCGCCGCTACCTGGCCTACAAGGGTTACGAGGTCTTCTACGTGCAGAATTTCACCGACGTGGACGACAAGATAATCAACCGTGCCCGTGAGGAGGGGAAAACGCCCCAGGAGATAGCGCGCTTCTACGAGCAGGCCTTCCGCGAGGACATGAAGGCCCTCAACGTGCTTCCTCCCGACGTGTCCCCGCGCGCCACCGAGACCATCCCCCAGATGCTGGAAATGATCCGGACGCTGGTCGAGAAAGGGCACGCCTACGTGGTGGACGGCGACGTCTATTTCAGCGTGGAGAGCTTCCAGGGATACGGCAAGCTCTCCGGGCGCTCCCTGGAGGAGATGCGGGCCGGGGAGCGGGTGGAGGTGGACGAGCGCAAGCGCCACCCCATGGATTTCGCTCTCTGGAAAGCCTCCAAGCCGGGGGAGCCTGCCTGGGAATCGCCCTGGGGCATGGGGCGGCCGGGATGGCACATCGAATGCTCTGCCATGTCCCTGCAGCACCTGGGAATGGGATTCGACATCCACGGCGGGGGGCAGGATCTCATCTTCCCCCACCACGAGAACGAGATCGCGCAGTCGGAGGCCTACAGCGGCAGCGCCCCCTTCGTGCGCTACTGGGTACACAACGGCTTCGTGAACATCCGCGAGGAGAAGATGTCCAAGTCCCTGGGAAACATCGTCCTGGTTCGCGACATCCTCAGGCAGTACCCGGCGGACGCGGTGCGCCTGCTCGCCCTCCAGACCCATTACCGCAGCCCCATCGATTTCGGGCCCGAGGCGCTGGAGGAGGCGAAGCGGGCTTTGGAGCGCATCGAGAACTGCCTTTTCGCCCTGGACTCCTTCATCGCCAGGCCGCCCGCGAGGGTGGCACCGGCTCGCACCCAGAGGGAGGTCGAGCTCTCGGACTCCTTCTTCGATTTCGAGCGGCGCTTCGAGGAGGCCATGGACGACGATTTCAATACCGCCCGCGCCATGGGGGTCATCTTCGAGCTGGTCAAGGAGCTGAATTCCTACCTGGATGAGCAGCAGCGGTTCCAGACCCCCGCCTCGCCCATGGTGGCGAGCCACGGCCGCGACGTCCTGCTGAAACTGTGCCGGGTGCTGGGGCTCTTCGCGCCCCCGGTGGAGGGCGGGGAGGACGCGGGAGTGGCATGCGAGGAGGTCGGCAGCGAGGAAGGCGACGCCTTCCCGACGGCGGAGAGCCTGGTGGAGCTGCTTCTGGAAGTGAGGGCGATGGCACGGGAGAGGAAGCAGTTCGAGACTGCCGATTTCATCCGCTCCCGCCTGCGCGAGATGGGCATACGCGTGGACGACCTGCGCGAGGGGCAACGCTGGAAATTCGTGGGAAGAGAGGAATAGGCCTTTGCCACGGGGGCATCGTCGACTCCATCATC
>JACVJG010000544.1 GCA_015711875.1 Candidatus Solincola jinzensis
CATCCACAGTTCGTTGACCAGGGCGATGTTCACGCCGCGGAAGATGTTCTCCAACAGCTTGGCCATCTCCGCCACCTCGGGGGAGCTCACGAGCACCACCTCGCTCACGAAGGCCCCGTAGAAAGCCTCCGCCAGCTCCCCGCAGCACCCGGCGGTTCCCCCCACCAGCTTGGGGGTGTTGGAGATGGTCCACCTGCGGTTGCCGGGATCCACCCGCTCCGGGGAGTAAGCGAGGTGGAAGTCACCGCACGCCGCTAGCCCGCTGGCCTCCAGGATAGGCTTCACCACCTCGCGGGTGGTCCCGGGGTAGGAGGTGGACTCCACCACCACCAGCTTGGGTCGCTTGCCCTCGCGGACCATCGCCTCGCACTGCGCCGCCGCCTCCCTCACGAAGGCGAGGTCGGGGTCACGGGTGGGAGAGAGGGGGGTGGGCACGCACACGCACACCACGTCGCAGCCAAGCAGGTCTCCCGCGTCCCCGCTCACGCGCAACCTGCCTTCCCGGGTCAGGCGCTCCAGCCTTTCTCCGTCCAGGCCCTCGTAAAGGGCCTCGCCCGCCGCTATGCGCTCCCTTTTCGTGGCATCTTTTTCCAGGCCGGTGACGCGAAAGCCCGCCTCCGCCGCCTCCAGCGCCAGGGGCAGCCCCACGTATCCCAGCCCGATGACCCCCACGCGGGCTTCGCGCTCCCTGATGGACTCCATCAGACCCATGCAGACACCTCTTTCCCTTTCCGCCCGCTTCGAACCGCACTCCCAAAAATTTACCACAAACCGCCTCCCGGCACAGGGGTCAAGCCCCGCCTTCAGGCACCGGGGTCAGGCCTCGCCTGGTGCCCGGCATAGGGGACGGCATCGGGGTCGACGGCATCGGGGTCGAGCCTCGCCTGGTGCCCGGCGATCTGCTCTACTGTCTATCTCTAACCGCCGCCATGCTAATCAGAGCTTCTTGCTATTCCCTTTACGGGCTGATCGCGCGTCTCGCAGGATGAAAAGCCATCCACGATCTGATCGCGAACTTTCCGGCCTTCCCCTTTACGAGGCCGCCAAAAGGGAGCCCTTCCCGTGAACCGTGAAACCACCCGGAACCGCCAGGCCCGCGCGCATACCCTCGACCGTGGCGCGTGGAGTCACGGGTGGAAGCGAGCGTCTTCAAGCCCTCCCTTGCATGGCTCCCGCGCGACCGCGTCATGTTGGGAAAATCCGCGTGAGGGGGAGTAAAATGTTGGGGGCCGGGCGTTCGGCCCCGGTCCCAGCGCCCCCGCCTAAGGCGCCGCGGGTCGCCCAGGTTGGCGGATACGGTTTGAGATCACTCGCGAGGGCGGGATGATGGCGTGAGACGGCCTGTTGGAGGAAGGCACTAAAAACCGGAGGTGCGACAAAGGTGGAGGTCCCAGCCATAGAGCCCGAGGAGACGCTGAAGAGAATCGTCGCCTTTATCTTGGAGAGGATGCAGGAGGCGGGGAGATCGCGCCTGGTGGTGGGGCTGTCGGGAGGGCTCGACTCCGCCACCTCTGCTTACCTGGCGGCGCGCGCCCTGGGCAGCGGCGCCATCACCGCCTTTCTCCTGCCCTACAGGACCACCAGCCCCTCGAGCATAGATGACGCGCTGCTGGTGGCGGGAGAACTCGGGATCGAGCACGAGACCATAGATATCACCCCCATGGTCGACGCCTACTTCGAGCGCTTCCCCTCCGCCGACAACAGACGTCGGGGCAACTACATGGCGCGCACGCGCATGGCCGTCTTATACGACCAGTCCGCGGCGCGGGACGCCCTGGTGCTGGGCACCGGCAACCGCACCGAGGCGCTGCTCGGCTACACCACCCTCTGGGGCGATATGGCCTGCGCGTTCACCCCCCTGGGAGGCCTTTACAAGACCCAGGTCAGGCAGCTGGCCGCCTTCCTTGGGGTGCCCTCACGCGTCATCGAGAAGCCGCCCACCGCGGACCTCTGGGAAGGGCAGACCGACGAAGGGGAGATGGGGGTGACCTACAACGACGCGGATCGCGTTCTTCATGCCCTTTTCGACCGCGGCCTCGACGACGCGGCCCTGGCGGCGGAGGGGTTCGACCCCACCCTGGTGGCGAAGGTAAGGCGCATGGTGGACGCCAGCACCTTCAAGCGGCGCATGCCACCCTCGTGCCCGCCCCCACCAAAGCCCATATAATGTACCCATGTCCAAGGCGTTGCGCATTCTAGAGGTCTGCAACCTGGACCGCTTCGCCGCCTCCCCTTACATGCTGCCCGTATTCCAGGGGCTGGTGGAGC
>JACVJG010000545.1 GCA_015711875.1 Candidatus Solincola jinzensis
GTGTCCTGGCTCCATGCGCCTTTGGCAGCGATCTCCTCGCACCTTCCCACAATGATGACCTCGCCACGTTCAAGGCAGGGCCGGTTGTGCGGGGAAAAAGGAACATTGCCACTACAAGAGAAATCAAATTAAAGGTAAAATCGGTTTGACACCCGATATGCGCAGAAGAGGCTGATAGATGCGCGTTCTGTTTAGAATAGGCTTGATCGTCTTCCTGTGCTTTGCGCTCATGGTGGGCGGCTTTCTTTTTTGGTTCTACACCGGGATAGGGCTTCCCCGCCTGGAGGGCCTGGGCAAGTTGCGCCTTGACCAGACCTCCAAGATAATCGCCGCCGACGGCACGGTCATCGCGGAGCTGCATGGTGAGCAGAACCGCGAGAACGTCTCCCTCGACCAGATCTGCGAGGACCTCAGGAACGCGGTCATCGCCATCGAGGACGAGCGCTTTTACCAGCATGGAGGGGTGGACTGGGAGGCCATCGCAAGAGCGTTCTGGACCAACGTGGTGCAGGGCAAGGTGGTGCAGGGAGCCTCCACCATCACCCAGCAGTACGTCAAGAACACCCTCACCGGAAAGGAGCGGACTTACTGGAGGAAGGTGGAGGAGGCCAGCCTGGCCTTCCAGCTCGAGCGCAAGGACTCCAAGGACAAGATCCTGGAGATGTATCTCAACGACGTCTATTTCGGCCAGGGATGCTACGGGGTGAAAAAGGCCTCCGAGGCGTTCTTCCATAAGCAGCCCTCGGAGCTGAGCCTGAGCGAATCGGCATTGCTGGCGGCGGTTATCCGCATCCCCAACTATTACTCTCCCTACCTCAACCCCGCCGCCGCCGAAAGCCGGCGCAACCTGGTCCTGGACAAGATGGTGGAACAGGGTTACGCCTCCGCCTCCGAGGCGGCGGAGGCCAAGGCGCAACCGGTGGCGGTGGGAGAGGACAAGCTGGTTAAACCCATCCCCGAGGAGAGCCCCAGCGCCACCGCCCCCTATTTCGTGGAATACGTCAAGAAGTACCTCTACAACCTCTTCGCGGGCGACCAGGATCTGCGGGCGCGTTTCGGGAACCTCTCCCCCGACGACATCATCTTCCGTGGCGGCCTGCGCGTCTACACCACCATAGACCTCAACATGCAGAGATACGCCGAGGAGGCCATCGCCTCCACCCTCAACCAGCCCGGCGATCCCAGCGCGGCCCTCTGCGCGGTGGACCCTCGCACGGGGGAGATCAAGGCCATGGTGGGGGGGAAGGATTACAGCGAGCAGCAGTACAACATCGCCGCCCAGGGGGGGCGGCAGCCCGGCTCCGCCTTCAAGGTCTTCGTGCTCACCACCGCCATCAGCAACGGCATCTCGCCTTACAAGACCTACGACTCCTCGCCTACCACCCTGGAATTCCCTGACGGCACGAAGTGGAAGGTGGGGAACGCCGAGGGCTCAAGCTATGGCACCATAAACGTCTATACCGCCACCGTGCGCTCCGTCAACGTGGTCTACGCGCGGTTGATACGGGACGTCGGCCCCCAGAGGGTGGCGCAGATGGCCCAGGCCATGGGGATCAAATCCAACATCCCCGCCTATCCCTCCATCGCCCTGGGCAGCTGCGAGGTCAACCCGCTGGAGATGGCCAGCGCTTTCGGCACCCTGGCTTACAACGGTGTTTACGTCCCCCCCACCTGCGTGCTGAAGATCACCGACGCGGACGGCGACGTCATCTACGAGCATACCCCTAAGGGGAAGCGGGTGGTGCGTGAGGACGTGGCAGCGGTGGTGAACTCCATCCTCCAGGACGCCGTGCGCCACGGCACCGGCCGCGCCGCGCGCATCGACAGACCGCAGGCCGGAAAGACCGGCACCACGGACAACTACGCCGACGCCTGGTTCTGCGGATACACCCCGGACCTCTCGGCCGCGGTATGGGTAGGATACCCCCAAGGCCTGGTGCCCATGCGTAGCGTACACGGCATAACGGTCTACGGGGGGACCTTCCCCGCGCAGATATGGAAAAAGTTCATGCAGAAGGCCCTCGAGGACATCCCCGCCTCCGAATTCCCTAAGGCCGAGTTCGGATACGACGAAGATGAGGAAGAATCCGAGTGGGTTACCGTCACCGTGTGCACCGAGAGCGGGCTTCTGGCCACCTCCCTGTGTCCGCATACCGAGTCGCGTACCTTCCGGCGCGGCGAAGAGCCCACTCAGAGGTGCACCATCCATAACAGCCAGAACCAGCGCATAACCGTTCCGGGGGTCACGGGGATG
>JACVJG010000546.1 GCA_015711875.1 Candidatus Solincola jinzensis
CCTCCTGAAGGGGAAGAAGGTGGCCATAATCGGCTTCGGGAGCCAGGGGCATGCCCATGCCCTTAATCTCAAGGACTCCGGCGTGGAGGTGGTGGTGGGCCTGCGGGAGAACAGCCCCTCGCGCGAGAAAGCCAGGGAGGCGGGCCTGGAGGTGGCGGGAGTCGCCGAGGCGGCGGAGGCGGGCGATATAGTGATGATCCTTGTCCCCGACCAGGACCACCGCCGCATCTACCTTGAGAGCGTCGAGCCCGGGCTGAAGGAAGGCGACGCCCTCTTCTTCGCCCACGGCTTCAACATCCACTACCACCAGGTCGTCCCTCCCCGTTTCGTGGACGTGGTCATGGTGGCCCCCAAGGGGCCGGGGCACATGGTGCGCCGCATGTACGAGCAGGGAAGCGGCGTCCCCTCCCTGGTGGCGGTGCACCAGGACTACACCGGCAAAGCCCTGGATATCGGCCTGGCTTACGCCAAGGGCCTGGGGGCGACGCGTGCGGGGGTGATCAAGACCACCTTCCAGGAGGAGACGGAGACCGACCTTTTCGGGGAACAGTGCGTGCTCTGCGGCGGCGTCTCCGAGCTCATCCGCGCCGGCTTCGACACCCTGGTGGAGGCGGGATACCAGCCGGAGATCGCCTACTTCGAGTGCCTGCACGAGCTCAAGCTCATCGTGGACCTCATCTACGAGGGCGGGATATCCTACATGCGTTACTCCATAAGCGACACCGCGGAATACGGGGACGTAACGCGCGGCAAGCGCATCATCACCCAGGAGACCCGCGCGGAGATGCGCCGCATACTGGAGGAGGTGGTGAGCGGAGAGTTCGCGCGCGAGTGGATCCTGGAGAACCAGGCGGGGAGGCCGGTGTATCACGCCCTGCGCCGCCGCGATTCCGAGCATCTCATCGAGCGCGTGGGCAAGGAGCTGCGCTCCATGATGAGCTGGCTGCGGCGCGAGTAGGAAGACGGTCGGGACCGCGGATCCAGAGCCGGGGGGATGGACACGGCGTACCGCGGCCACCAGGGCGCTGCTCGTCGGAGGACCTGTCGCCACGGACGCGAGGAAAGGGGTTCCTTTGCGCCAGCGGCAGGCGGAGACGTCACCGTTGCGGGCTCGCCGTTTCCCCTTCAAGCGGCGCCCCGAAAAAACGCGAGGGCGGCGAGGCCCCTTGCGCGGGAAATTCTGTTATTATTAGAGGACATATCCCGTTCCAGGGCGAAGCCCACTTTGAAGGGGCTTCGTGGCGGGAGGTGTGCACAAGCAATCATGGCAAGCATGAAAGGGGTGGAGGTTACCCTGAAAACCGGGTGAAGGCGGAAGGACGATCGACAGGAGGACGGTAATGATTCGCAAGGAATACCTCATGACCCCGGGCCCCACGCCCGTTCCTTACCAGGTGAGCCTGGCGCAGGCGGAGCCTATGATCCATCATCGCACGCCGGCATATACGGAGGTCTTCGTGCGCATGGTGGAGGGGTTGAAGAAGGTCCTCCTCACCTCCAACGACGTGCTCACCTTCGCCGCGTCCGGAACGGGAGCCATGGAGGGAGCGGTGGCCAACTGTTTCAGCCCTGGAGACCGCGTGCTGGTGGCGGTCGGAGGCAAGTTCGGCCAGCGCTTCGCGGAGATCGCCAGGGTTTACAAGCTGTCCGTGGAACTCTACGAGTATCCCTGGGACGAGGCGGCCGACCCCGAGGTCATAGCGGGCTTCCTCAAAGACAAACCGGATATCAAGGGGGTTTTCGTCACCCACAGCGAGACCTCCACAGGGGTGGAGAACGATGTCAAGGACATCGGGGAGGTGGTGAGGGATACCCCCGCCATCCAGGTGGTGGACTCCATCAGCGGGGCGGGGGCGCTGGAGCTGCGCACCGACGAATGGGGCGTGGACGTGCTGGTCACTGGCTCCCAGAAAGCCCTCATGACCCCGCCAGGCCTGGCGGCGGCGGCGGTGAGCGCAAAGGCCTGGGAGCTCATAGACGCGGCCGCTTCGCCCGCCTATTACTTCTGTTTCAAAAAGGCGCGCAAGAAGTACAACTCCGAGAGCCCGGAAACTCCCTACACGCCGGCCATCGGGCTGGTAAAGGCCATGTCCGAGGCGGTGGAGCTGCTCCTGGCGGAGGGGCTGGAGGAGGCATGGGAGAGGCATCGCGTGCTGGCCCTGTGCACCAGGGAAGCTGTTCAGGCCATGGGCCTGGAGTTGTTTCCCAAAGCCCTGGAGCGGGCCTTCGCGGTGACCGCGGTGAAGGCG
>JACVJG010000547.1 GCA_015711875.1 Candidatus Solincola jinzensis
ACCACGTCGGCGAGTATGGCTTCCCCCTTCTCGGTCTTCACCCCGCGCACCTGTCCGTTCTCCATGACCACGTCAGAGACGAGGGTGGATGTGCGCAGCTCCGCGCCCTCCGCTATGGCGAGGTCGGCGATGAGGGGGTCGAGGTCGGCGCGGTAGATGGAAGCCCCTGCCATCCCCTTGTCCAGGGAGCCAGACCACCTGCTGCCGTCGCGATCGGAGCCGGTGGTGCCCTGCACCAGGCGCAGGCGGTTGTCCTCGTCCACCACCTTGATGACGATCATGTCGATACGCCGGTAAGAGGGGAGTGAGGGCAGCCTGCCCATGATCTCGGGAAAATCCCGCCACCACCTCGTGCCCAACCCCGCGCCGGAGGAGTTCTTCTCGCCCGCATGTCTGCCCCGCTCGAGGAAAAGCGTCTTCAGTCCCAGTTCCGCCGCCCGTTTGGCGGCGTAGGAGCCGCCCGGACCGGCTCCGACCACCACCACGTCCCATTTTTCCATGGCGTCACCCCCTAACGCCCGGCCTTCTCTCACGATGCAGGGTCCGCGCACCGTAACCGCTTTATCGACCCCTGGGGCCGATCCTCTCCTCTGCTCTCAACATCATCCGACTCGAAGCCTTACCCGCGCGCCGTCGCGGCGGTCGCTCACCTCCTTCACCAGAGGTCACCCTTATCCCGCCACCCGGCCTCGGGCTATCCGTTAGGCCTGCCGGAATGCCGACAGCCCCCCAGTAAATGCCCGCTCAGTCTACAGGCCTCAGCTTCTCGATCAGCTCGTTCAGGCGTTCTACCTTCGACGCGTCCACGACGGAGAGGTCGAACGAGCCCTCCCCGCAATAGAGAGTGGAATCCGCCGCCTCCCCGGGGTCCAGCGCCCTTGACACCTCCTTCTGCCAGCGGTTGAACCCTCCGGCCAGGGGGCCTATTATGGCGCGCACGCGAGGGTCAGACGAGAACATGGGCTCCATGCACAGCTCCAGGGCGGCGATGGTGAAGTCCAGGAAAATGGGCTCCAGGGCGGCGCGGTGCTCCGGCTTGCGGGGGTCGAACTGGTAGACCACCTCGCAGTGCGCCCACATGTTGTTCTCGTAGGGCACGTAGTAGGGGTTGTCGCCCATGTCGTCGAGTATGCCGCCCTTGGAGATCCACTCCTCCTTGATGGCCAGACAGGTGTCCCTCCAGTTCTCCTGGGTCTCCAGAACGTCGTTGCGGTCCAGGGCGGTGTTGAAGGAACCGCCGATCCTGAACACCAGGGCTGGGAGGGTGGCCCGCACGAAGCCCATGAGTGCCATGCGCACGAAGGGCTTCAGGGCGCCCATGTCCAGCGCGATGCCGCCGGTATCCTCCACGATGGACAGCAGGCAGCCCGACTGGTAGTCCAGCTCCTCCCGCGAATCCGCCGCCAGGACCATCATCAGGGTGTACTCGAGCCCTTTTCCCATCAGGGCCTTGATGGCTCTGGCGCCCGTAAGCCTCTTGAAGAGGCGCGGGGTCATTATGTTCAGGTAGGCGGCGGCGGCGGTGCGCAAGGCGTTGTAACCTATCTCGGCCTCCCCTATCTTTCGCACCGCCTCCAGGAAAGAGGATCGGCTGGGGAAAGCGCATAGATAGAAGCCCATGTTTTTCGGTACCTCCGAACGAGCGTCCAGGAGGCATCCCTGGGTCTCTATGCGCGGCGGCCCGGGCCAGTTATAGAGCTTGAGTGCGCATTTGGTAAAGATACCCAGGCCGGAGAGGGCCCCCGCGGAGCCGCGCATGATGCCGCGCAGGGAGGGGCCGGGGCCGTCACCCGAGAACCAACCCAGGTTTGAGCCGGGCGCTCCCACTCGCAGCACCTCGCCGTCGGGGAGCACCCACTCCGCGCCCAGCACATTGCGCGGGCTGTAGCTCATGTAAATGCTGTCATGTCCCACCCCCCAGCCCGAGGTGGCGCTGGCGAGGGGGGAGCAGTTGGGTCCCGAGCCGTGTATGTGCAGGTTCAATCCCTTCTTCATCACCTCGGCCTGGATCTGGGCGGCGATGGCGTAGGGCTCCACCACGGCGTACATGTTCTTCTCGTCGATCTCCAGGATGCGGTTCATGCGGCGCAGGTCCACCTGCACCACGTTGTCGTAGGTGGGGCCGCACCACACGCCCCAGCCGGTGGAGAAGGCCTTGAAGCGCAGGCCGTGCTTGTTGCAGGCCCGCACCACCGCCTGCACCTCCTCGGTGGAGCCGGGCAGCGCCACCGCCACGGGGCGCTTC
>JACVJG010000548.1 GCA_015711875.1 Candidatus Solincola jinzensis
AACTGCACCGGGGTCGCCAGTGCGAAAAGGACGACGTAGAGGGTGCGTTCCGGTATGTCCCTTAAGCCCGGGATGTGCATCCCCAGCATGGAGAGGAACATGATCGCCGCCGCCGAGACGGCGCTGTAGACCAGCTTGATCCTCAACATGCGCGTTTCCCGCTCGCGGCGTCTGCGCTCGCGGTCCAGGGCTTCCTCTCCCTCCGCCGAGGCCACAAGGCGATAGCCGGCGGCCTCCACGGCCCGCGCCATGGCCTTGAAATCCGTCCTCTCCGGATCGTAGGTGATGGTGGCGCGTTCCGTGGCCAGGTTGACGTCCGCCGACAGCACGCCCTCCACACCGGAAAGGGCCTTCTCCACCCGCGCCACGCAAGAGGCGCAGGTCATGCCCTCCACCGCATATACCGCCCTCTCCAGGCCCGCACGATAGCCGAGCCCCTCTATGGCGGATACCATCTCCTCCACCCCCGTGCTCGCCGGGTCGAATACCACCGTGGCCTTCTCCGTGGCCAGGTTGACGTCCGCCGCCTCCACCCCCGGGAGGCCTCGCAGGGCGCCTTCTACCTTGCCAGCACAGGTGGCGCAGGTCATGCCCCCGACGTTAATCACCACCCGGGCCGATGCTGCTTCTCTCTCGCCGCCGCCCGCATCAGCTCCTTCCCCGCTTTCGAGGATGCGACCGCCACCTTCCTTTGTCGACGTCTCCATACCCTCCATTTCCATCATCTCCCGTAGCGGCCGCTCTGCCGCCGCAAGCGCCTGGCGGCTGAAGCGCCGGCCGCGCCTGCCTGGAACTGGGGCCGCCAGTGATCATCGCTTGTTCTTCCCTTTCTTATCTTTCCCTTACAAAATCGTTTTCACCATGCCTTGTCGGCATTACCCGCCCTGGCTTGCCTTCTCTATATTGCATCTTCCATTAATTTCTAGCCATGAGGCAACTCATGCCCATTCCGCCCCACCCTTTCCCGCCAGTTTGCAGTGTCGCCTCCCACGCCGCGAGAGAGGGAGGATGGAGCGACGCCGTTGCGGGTCAAGGCGCCTGCCCGATAAATCATCGGCGCGCTCGAACCAGAGCCCGCGGTGAAGCCCGCACCTAGCAAGAAATGCCGCCGCCCGGACCGTTCCATCGCCACCGCGCTAAAGCTCGAGCCCGCGTTGGAACAGAGGATGGAGCGACGTCGTTTCGAGTAAAATGCTCTCATGGGCGATGAGGAACTTCGGCGGAAAGACCCGCGAGGGGAAAAACCCCTGCAGCGCTCAAGGCTGAAACGGGGCTTTATCCTCGCCGTCTCCCTCTCCGCCGCCACCCTTGTGGTCATCTCCCTGGCCACCCTGGACAGGGCGACCCTTAGCGCCCTCTCCAATCTCTCCCCCGGCTTCCTGGCCCTAGCCGCCTCCCTCTCCCTGGGGCGATGGCTGTGGTCGGTGGCGCGCATGCGCCTGCTCATCCGTTCCATGGGGGAAAACGTGCGCCTGGCCGATATCTCCAAGACGGTTTACGCGGGGTATTTCACCGGCCTGATCACGCCCTGGAGAGCGGGAGGGGTCACGGGCGAGATGGCCTTCCTCTACGCCTATGGCCTGGGGGCCGGGGAGGGCGTGGCAGTGGTCTCCTTCGGCGCCTGTATATCCACCGCCCTCCTCATGCTGTTCTTCCCCTTCGCCATACTGATCGCGCGTAAATACATCGCCCTTTCCATGTCTATCCAGGGGGTGCTGTTCTCCGCTCTGGCCGTGGGACTTCTCTACCTGGCCCTGGTGCTCTGGGCCATACTGCGGCCCCATAGCGCGGTGGGCGACACCCTGCTCAAGCGCTCTCCGGGATGCCTGCGCAGGCGCGCCTGGTACCAGCGCTTCCTGGAGAAGCTGGGCGCGGAGATCCAGGCCTTCGCGGCCTGCCTCAGCCGCCTGGCGCGCATCGGGCGGGCAAGGTTGCTGGCCGTCGCCCTCCTCACCTGTCTCTACTGGCTCACAGGCTTTCTCGCCGTTCCCGTCGCCGTGATAGGGCTGGGCTACGGCTCCTATTTCTGGCGGGCGGTGGTGGCGCAGTTGGTGGTGCACATCCTCATGCCCTTCGTGCCCACCCCTGGGGGCAGCGGCATAGGGGAGGTTGGCTTCTTATATGTCTACAAGAACGTGCTCCCGGACCTGGGCGCGGCGGGGCTGCTCACCCTCATCTGGCGCTTCATCGATCTCTACCTCGGCCTCCTGGCGGGAGGGGCGGCGTTTCTGCTCA
>JACVJG010000549.1 GCA_015711875.1 Candidatus Solincola jinzensis
CCTGGGAGGGGTCCCGTTTTTCAGGGGAGGGGGAGCATGGGAGAACAGATCGTGGTAGGCGCAGGCCTTGCTGGTTTGTGCGCGGCCATCAACCTCCGGCGCGAGGGCCATGACGTCAGGGTGCTGGAGAGGCGCGACGGCATAGGCGGCCCGGCCCGTGACATGTCCACGGGGGAACTGACCTACGTCATGGCCGACGGAACCCCCATGGAGACGGAGAAACTGGCCCGGTACACCGGAATAGACGTGTCCCCGGCCTGCGTTCCTCTGGAAAGCAACCGCATCTACAGCTTCGGGAGGCGTTTCGACACCTATTTTCCCCGCAACGTGCCCGCGGTTCTGGTGGAGCGCGGTTCGCGCAAGGACTCCCTGGACATGCTCCTTTACCGCATCGCCGTGGACGAGGGAGTGAAGTTCGAGTTCAACCATCCCCTTAAGACGCGTCGGGATTTCGACCAGCTCCCGCCGCGCACCATACTGGCCACCGGGCTCTTCCGCGACACCTTTGAAGCCCTGGGCATCCCCTTCGTCCCCGTTTACGGACTCTTCGGGCAGGGGATGGTGGCGGAGGACTACAAGGGGCCGCAGGTGATCCTGTACATGGACCGCTATACCTGGGACTACGCCTTCTTCTCCACCATCCACGGCATAGCCGGCGCGTTGCTCTTCCAGCGCAAAAAACCCCTTTCGCGCGAGGCCATCGCCTGGTTCCCGGAGCGCCTGGCGCGGGACGAGGGCATCGAGTTCCCGGAATGGCACGAACTGGACGTGGGCGTCCTGCCCATGGGCTCCTTCAGCAACCCTCGCCTTTTCCATGACCGCTTTATACTGGCGGGAACGCTGGCGGGCGCCCAGGACCCCGTGCTCCTCTTCGGGGTGCACGGCGCCCTGGTGACGGGCAGGATCGCCGCCATGGCCATTGGCCGCCCCGAGGAGGCGCGCAAGGAGTTCCGCAGGATGAACCTCTTCTGGAAGCTGAGCTACCTCAACCGGCTCTTCATCGAGGCCACCTTCCCCTGGGGCCTGCGTTACCTCAGCCGGGCGGGGCTGGTTCTCTACCCCTATTACGCCGATTTCGCCCTGCGCTATTCCTTCCTCTTCGTGCCGGGCTGGCTGAGGGTTTGAGGCCGGTGGCCGTACATCCATCCCCGGGGGAGCGCCGCTGGCGAGAAGGCTTCAGGGGCTTGCTCATGGAGCGCATAACGCGCTTATGAGCATAACCGACACCGGTTGTGACATGAGACAACAGGTATTGGCGTGCGGGCGATAACGCGGCGCATGACATCGGCGATCGCCGCCTGCCATGCGCCAGGCAACGCCGGAGCCCAAGAGGAGAAGGCTGCGGGGGATATGGGATCATCAACACGACTCCAGCCGGATGGCTTTTCCTCTCTGTATCGCATCTGGTCCAGACCACGGATAAAGTGTCTCCCGGCGCTTCTCCTCGCCATGTGCATGCTGGCGGGCTGCGGGGCCACGCGAGCCGGCATGGGGCCGCGTGGGAACGGAGAGGCGGCCGACCCCGGCACGGATAAGACGCCCCCGGGGGAGCCGGCGGCGCCGGAATACGCCACCGGCGCGGTAACCGGGCTGCGACTGGTGAAAACCCTCAAAGTCGAGGCGGGCCCTAAGTCGGTGGAACTCATGCCGGGCGGTGACCGCATCTTCGTGAACGACCTCTACGCCCACAAGGTGTTCATCTTCGACGCCCACACCTACGAGGTCTTGAAGCAGGTGCCGCTGCCGGACGAGCCGGTGGAGGCGTCCTTCTCCCCCGACGGTCGCTACGCCTGGGTATCCCTTTACAACTCCTCGAAGGTGGTGCTGGTGGACACGGAGGCGGGAGTGGTGGCGGGAGAGGTCCCCACCGGCAGCATACCCAAGGAGATCGCCGTGAGCCCCGACGGAAAATGGGTGTACGTGGCCAACTGGGAATCGAATACGGTCACGGTCATAGACGCGGCCGCTCGCGCGAGGGTGAGAGACCTCTCCATGTACGGCACCCCTCGTGGCATGGTCTTCTCTCCCGACGGCGCGAAAGCCTATATATGCGTAATGGGCGGCAACACCCTGGCGGAGGTGGACGTGGCCGCGGGACACGCGGTCTCCAGACAGATACCCTGCGGGGAAAACCCGCGCCACGCCGTCCTCTCCCCCGACGGCGGCACCATCTACGTGAGCAATAACATCCCCGGCACCATCACCTACGTGGACCGCGCGTCCGGGGTTCCC
>JACVJG010000550.1 GCA_015711875.1 Candidatus Solincola jinzensis
AGGGCCGGGGTTGGGCGAACAGCCGCCGTCGGTGTAGATGGTGACATGAGGGCGATCATCGGGCATGGGAAATACCTCGCAAAGGACAGAGCGGGCCGGTGCGCACCTGGCCGGGCGCTGCGTGCTGGGCACCAGAGGGCTGGGAGCGCGGAAGGCCGCTAGGTGACAACCGCATGGGTCAGGTCTCTAAAGGATGGGTGAGAGCGCAGGCGGGCGAGACCCGAACCGGGTCTCATGGACTTATGCCCATGCTCCTGGAGCGGCCAGGTCAAGCCACGAGCAGGCTGCGCCTATATGCCGCTCCAGGCTGGCTGCGCTGGCCAGCAGGGGCGGGGACGATCAGACCTCCACTCGCTGTTCAGCGATGGTGTTGTCGTTCTGGTCCACGAAGGTGAAGAGGAGAGAGCCGCGAGGTTGGAAGGCGTCCCTGTCCGCGGTCACCAGGTGATATGGGCTGGTCAACACCTGCGCCGCCATGGTCCCGGGCTCCGGCTCAATCAGCTCGAGCTCCACCCTCACCGCCGTGCCCTGCTGGTAGACATGGGTTATGGAGACCGCGTATCCTCCCGTGTCCCGGGGGCCTAACATGGCGGCTATAACCAGGCTGCGGGAGAAATCCACCTCCCCGATGGGTTCCTGGAAGAGGGAGATGGAGATGAGGCGCTGCAGCTCATCCGCCTCCGTGATAACCAGGCACTCCGGCTGGGCGTTCTCCGGGGCAGGCACTCCCTCCAGGCGTCCATATTCGCTGGAAGCCCCCTGCGCCAGGGTCTTGACGGCCACATCCCTGGCGTTATCGAGGTCGGCCTGCAGTGGCTCACCACCCCTTTTTTCGCCCTCGCCTGCGCATCCCGCCGCGAGCAGGGAAAGCGCCGTGATGAAGGCCGCGAGGACGCAGCAAAGCGCGATAGCGCGCCTTCTTATGGCTTGCTTGCGGTTCATATCCAACACCCCTTCCGGATCCTTCGCCGTCACGTGACCGTCGCGTCGCTTCCCTCTGAACATTATATAAGGTAATCGGAAGGCCCATGGCCAAGGGCGCATGACGTGCTTGCGGAAGGCCTTGAAGCCGCCGACTCCGCCGTGCGCGCCGGCCCTCCAGGGCTTTGTGTCCCGTCAGAAAATTTTCCGTCCATCCCCCGGGAATAACATACTTGCGGTAAAACCATTGTCCGGCTGTTTCCCGGCCGTGATCGGGTATATAATAGTAAAGCCGCCGGGCGGCGGATATCGGGCGAGGGAAAAGGACAGACCGTTCGTTGCGTGTCCTGCCCGGCCCGGGAAAGGCAAAGAAGCCGTGGGGGAAGCTCCCCCGAGGAAGGAAAGGAGAGGGTTTATGGCGGAAATAAGGTTTGACGACCGCGTCGCAGTAGTGACCGGGGCCGGAGGCGGCCTGGGTAGGGAATACGCCTTGCTCCTTGCCAGCCGCGGGGCCAAGGTCGTGGTGAACGACCTCGGCGGCGCCATGGACGGCACGGGCTCCGGGACCACCGCCGCCGAGCAGGTGGTCAAGGAGATCAAGGACGCCGGGGGAGAGGCCGTTCCCAACTTCGACAGCGTGGCGGACTGGGAGAGCGCCCAGAACATCATCAAGACCGCCATCGACGCCTACGGCAAGATCGACATCCTCATCAACAATGCCGGCATCCTGCGCGACAAGAGCTTCATCAAGATGGAGATGGAGGACTACGAGAAGGTGATGGCGGTCCACCTGGACGGCACCTTCTTCTGCAGCAAGGCCGCCTTCCCCTACATGAGGGAGAACAACTACGGCCGCATCATCTCCGCCTCCTCCGCCGCGGGCGTGTACGGCAACTTCGGGCAGGCCAACTACGGCGCCGCCAAGATGGGCATCGTGGGCCTCATGCACGTGCTCAAGCAGGAGGGCGCCAAGTACAACATCATGGCCAACGTCATCGTCCCCATCGCCGGCACCAGGATGACCGCCACGGTGCTCCCGCCCAACCTGGTGGAGATGCTCAAGCCCGAGTACGTGGCCCCCATGGTGGTGTGGGCTTGCTCGGAGAAATGCACCTTCTCCGGCTACACCTTCGTGGCGGGCGCTGGATACTTCAGCCGCACCGCCTTCATGGAGGGCCCGGGCGTGTTCATCAACCCCGCGGAGGGGATCACCCTGGAGAAGATCGACGAGAACATCGACAAGATCGTCTCCCTGGAGGGCGCCCAGACCTTCGGCAGCGCCACCGAGCAGACGGGACATGCCCTCTCC
>JACVJG010000551.1 GCA_015711875.1 Candidatus Solincola jinzensis
CATGACCCCCACGTCCGCGGGCTGGTCATCAACTCGCGCGATATCACCGAGCGGCAAGAGGCCGAGCTCCTCATCTCCGCCCAGCGCGACTTGAGCCAGCGCCTGGGCAGCGTCGAAGATACCCTGGAGGCCTTGCGGCTGTCCCTCGAGGCGGTCATCGAGGTCTCGGGCATGGACAGCGGCGGCATCTACATCCTGGATGACGAGACGGGAGGCTTTCGCCTTATGCACCATATCGGCCTCTCCGACTCCTTTGTCGAGCTCATCCGCGAGTACGGCCCCGACTCTCCCCGCACCCAACTGGTGAAGTCGGGCAGAGCGATCTATGTGGGCTACGACAAGCTTCCTGTTCCCAAGAAAGCGGCCCACCTTGCCGAGGGCATCAAGGCCATCGCCGTCGCCCCCATCATGCACGAGGGGAAGGCGGTGGGCTGCGTGAACCTCGCCTCCCATACCAGGGAGGAGATCACGCCGCGCACGCGACACGTCATCGAGGCCATGCTTGGGCATGTAGGAGAGGCCCTGGTACGCATCCGCCTCCAGAAGGAGATCAAGGATTCCGAGCGCCATTACCGCACCCTCATAGAGAGGTCGCATGATATCGTGCTCATCCTGGACCGCGACGGGCGCATACTCTATCACAGCCCCTCCCTGGAACGCATCCTCGCCCTGAAAGGCATGGACCTTGGGGGCGCGGTCTTTTTCGAGTTCGTGCACCCCGACGACCGGGCCACGCTGCGCGAGGGCCTCGCCGCGTGCTGCGAGGAAAAGGAATCGGTGAGGCTGGAGGCGCGCCTGCGCCGCTCCGACGGCTCCTGGCGCCGTTTGGAGTGCATCTGCTCCGACCTGCATGAAGACCTGGCTATCCGCGGCTTTCTGGTGAACGCCCGGGACATAACCGAGCAGGCGGAGGTGGAGCGCGCTCTGGCGGAGAGCCGCCGGGCTTTCGAGACCCTGCTGAGCAACCTCCCCGGCATGGCCTATCGCTGCCTCAACGAACCCACCTGGACCATGCTCTTCGTGAGCGAGGGCAGCAGGGAACTTACCGGCTACCGGCCCGAGAAGCTGGTGGGAAGCGGGGCCTTATCATACGCGGCCCTCATCCACCCGGACGACCGCGATATGGTGTGGAGGAAGGTGCAGGAAGCCCTCGCGGAGGGAAGGCCCTTCAAGCTGTCCTACCGCATCATCACCTCCTCGGGAGAGGAGAAATGGGTCTGGGAGCAGGGCCGGAGCGTGGGTAGAGACGAGAGCGGTCGAGAGTTGCTCGAGGGCTTCATAACCGATATCTCCGAGAGGGTGCGCGCCGAGGAGGCCTTGAGGGCCAGCGAGGAGCACTTCCGCCTCCTGGCGGAGAACGCCCGGGACCTCATCTATCGCGTGAGATTGAAACCGGAACGGCGCTTCGAGTACGTGAGCCCGTCCGCAACCACTATCACCGGATACACGCCGGAGGAACATTACAGGGACCCAGACCTGGGCTTCAAGATGGTACACCCCGACGACCGCCCTCTCCTCGAGGAGATGGCAGCGGGAATGCTCGAGCCCGGAAGGCCCCTGGAGCTGCGCTGGGTGCGCAAGGACGGCTCCGTGATATGGACGGAGCAGATCAATGTCCCTGTCCTCGACGAGGCGGGGGAGCTGGTGGCCATAGAGGGGATCGCCAGGGACATCACCGACCGCAGGCGGGCGGAGAACGGGCTGCGCGAGAGCGAGGAGCGCTACCGCGTCACCTTCGAGTCCACTGGCACCGCCATGGGCACCATCGAAGCGGATGGCACCATCTCCCTGACCAACCGCGAGTTCTCGCGGCTGGTGGGCCTTGCCAGGGAAGATATAGAGGGGCGCATGCGTTACTGGGAGTTCCTCCATCCCGACGACGTGGCGAGGGTGAAGTCCCTGGCCAGGGAGATGAGGGAAGGAACGCTTGCCACGCCCTTCCAGTTCGAATGCCGCCTGCTCGACCGCGCGGGGGAGACAAAGACGGTGTTGGTGAGCGTGAACCTACTGCCCCATGGCGAGGAAAGCGTGGCCTCCCTCATCGACATCAGCGACAAAAAAGCGTACCAGACCAAGTTGGAGCAATACGCCGAGCGCATGCGCGACTTCATGGATATAGCCGCCCACGAGCTGCGCCATCCGGCCACCCTGCTCAAGGGCTACGCTTCCACCATCACATCCCGGGGCGGGGAGTTGCCGCCAGATGCTTTTGAAGCCTCGTTGCG
>JACVJG010000552.1 GCA_015711875.1 Candidatus Solincola jinzensis
GGTGCTGGCGGCCGGCGCGGTTTTCTCCCCCTACTTCCTGCTGCGGCAGGGCCTGGCCAACTCCAGCGGCCAGGTGGGGAGGAACCTGCAGATCCACCCCGCCACCCAGACCATAGCCCTCTTCGACGAGCCTCTGGGCCCACCTAAGGGCATACCGCAGTGCTGCTACGTGGACGAGTTCAAGGGCGAGGGCATCATGCTGGAGGGCGGAACGGTGCCCCCGGAGATCCACGCCCTGGCCCTGCCCTTCGCAGGGCGCCGCAACGCCTCCCTCATGGCCTCCTACCCCAACATGGGCATATTCGGGGGTATGGTCTCCGAGAGCGATTCCCACGGCCGCGTCGTCGACCTGCGCAGGCCGGGTCACCGCCCCGCCATACTCTACAGCCTGCGCGGCAGGGACGTGGCCAAGGCCAAGGCGGCCACGGTGCTCATGGCGGAGATATGGTTCGCCGCCGGCGCCAGGCGGGTCTTTACCCCCTTCGCCGGCCACTACGAGCTGACGGGACCGCGCGACCTCAAGCGGCTGGAACGCTCGCGCGTGCGCGCCTCGGACATCATGGGCATGAGCGCCTATCATCCCCTGGGCACCTGCCGTATGGGCAGCGATCCGGAGTGGTCGGTGGTAAGGCACACCTGCGAGAGCTGGGACCTGGAAAACCTTTACATATGCGACGGGAGCGTCCTCCCCTCCTCTCCGGGGGTGAACCCCCAGCTCACCATCATGGCCATGGCCATGCGCTGCGCCGGCTTCATCGACGAGCGCCTCTCGCCTTGAGGTAACAACATGGTCGGTGCAGTGGGCATACCCGTTATGGGAGGCGTTACCGTGGCGGGGTAAGGCGAGGGCGGCGTCAAGGGGCGGGGGATGACCAGCGGCATGGCGTTATCCGGCAAGGAGGCTTGATGGCGCAAAAGCCCATCGACGAGGCGGAGGCGCAACGGGTGCGCGAGGCTTTCGAGCGCCTGGTGGGCAAAGCGCCGCGCCGCAACATACATGACCTGAACCGCCTGCATGAAACCACCAGAGAACGCGTCTACTCCCTTCTTATACCCGATCCGATATTCGAAATGTTCGCCATCGACCGCGAGACCCTCGCCAACCGCGAGGGGGAGAAGGTGGTCGAGGTGAAGGCGCCCGAGGGCGCCACCTTCGCCATCATCGAGGTGAGGGAACGGCCCCAGGACCGGGATTGCATCTTCTTCCTGGAGATAGAGGACACCGCCTTTTTCAAGATCGACATCAACTTCCTCATCATCAACGACCCCCGCTCCCCGCGTTTCGACACCGACGTGGACAGCGCGGGGCGGCGCACCAAGTTCGCCACCGTGAGGCGCAACATCCCCGAGGAGATAAAGGCCATGGAGGCGGGGCTGGCGCCTGGCCAGGTGCGCCGCGGGCTGCGCCTTTTCAGCCGTTTCGCCCCCCTGGCCCTGGGCTTCATCGCGGCCATGGGGCAGGATATGGTCATAGCGGAGCCCCTGGCCTACAACAACGCCATCATCTTCGAGAGCTACGGTTTCAACTACATCCGCGGGCGACGCAAGATGGAGGAGATCAACGCGGGTTTCCAGCCCGGGGGAGAGCTGTTCGAGAGGCTGGACGGCAGCACCCCTTTCCGGCGCCCGGGCATGGAGAAGACGGTGCGCGGCCGCGCCTGGGCTATCCATGACGGCATCCTGGGCGAGCCCTGGAGGGGCATCGAGATGTACCGCGCCATGCAGCCCGCCAACGTATGCACCTTCCCCGGCTGGCAGTACTAGCGGGAAGTCCTCGCCTGGCTGAGCGAGAAAAAGCCCTTGCAAGCAAGCACGGATGTTCCGGCTCCTCTCGGTGGTTTTCATATATTCCCGGCGTTTCATCCGCCCTTGGTCATCCGGCCACATGCCGCTGGGTAAGCCGTGCCAATGGACTACCTCTTGCGACCGGCGCGCCATCTGCCAAAAGACGCCGGAAGGTTGGAGGCTCCACCCAATAAAGGCGAGGCAAGCACCTATTTCGGGAAACGGTACCCCTTTACGCCGTCGGTCCTGATACCCTTGATGTTGGCGTCGGTCAGGTCGACGTCGGTCATGATGGCATTGGTGAACACGGAATTCTCCAGGTTGGTGCCCAGCATCATCACCGAGCTCATGTCGCAGCCGCTGAAATCGACTCCCACCGCCAGGGCCTTGTTGAGCACCGCCCCCGCCATTTTCGCGCCTGAGAGCCTTGCCTCCG
>JACVJG010000553.1 GCA_015711875.1 Candidatus Solincola jinzensis
CTGAAGGTCGGCGACCTACGCGCCGTGGCGAAGGCCAACGCCCTCTGCAACGCCTACGGCATGGACGCCATCTCCACCGGGGGGACGCTGGCCTACGCCATCGAGGCCTTTCGGGAGGGGCTTATCGACGAGAGGGTCACCGGCGGGCTCCGCCTCGACTGGGGCAGGCCGGACCTGCTCATCGAGCTTATCCACCGTACCGCCCGACGCGAGGGCTTCGGGGACGAGCTGGCGGAAGGGTGCCGCGCCCTCTCGGAGAGATACGGCGGCCAGGAGTTCGCCATCCACGTGAAGGGAATGGAATGCCCCATGCACGACCCGCGCGCGCTGTGGTCCATGGCCCTGGGCTATGCCACCAGCATCAGGGGAGGCTGCCACAACCGCGACACCAACCTGGGGCTGGAGATGGGCATGGATGACTTGAGGGAGATAGGCTTTCCGCCCACCAGACCGTACAGGAGCGAGGGCAAGGCGATGATGACCATCCACTCCCAGGCCATCGCCTCCGTATGCGACGCCGCGGTGATATGCGTGTTCGCCTGGAAGGGAGCGGGGTCGTCTCTGGCCATGCTCAGGGACATGCTCAACGCGGTGACCGGATACGGCATGACCCTTGACGACCTGCTGGAGGCCGGCAACCGTATCTGGTACCAGAAAAGAGCGCTCTGCAACCTCTGTGGGGCCACCGCCCTCGATGATCACGTCCCCCAGAGGATCGTCCGGCCGCACCTGGAAGGGACAGCCCCGGAGCTGCTGGTGGCGCTCAACCCCCTTGTCAGGGCCAACAACAGGCTCATGAGGATGTTGAGCAGCGACAGGTTGCTCGCATACCTTAAACGCTTTAACGCCAGGGTGGTGCTGCGCAACACCTTCCGTACCGTGAACGCGGCCGGCATGCTTATCCCGCGACGCGCATCACTCTCCCGCTGGGCAGGTATGGAAAACGGTTGCGGGTCAGAGCGCGAGGGGGTGGACTTCGACCGCATGCTCGAGGATTTCTACCGCCTGCGAGGCCTTGACGAGCGCGGGTTCCCGGAGGCACCTGTTCTCGAGAGGTATGGCCTGGGCGAGGTTTCCCGGGCGCTTGATGCCCTCACGCCTCGCTGACGGTGTCGCGTCTCCGCTTTCCGCCTTTGTCGTGCCGCAAAGTGATATCCTCGCTTCTCTCCCGCTTCGCTGTTCTTGCCCCGGCTTCGCTGTGGAGCAACTTGCGGCCGGGATATGTCATAATATCAACGGGCATAAGGCCTTGCCCGCTTGGCGACGCGGGATACCAGAGCCAGCCGGAAAGCGGAGCTGCCGCGGAGCGGAAAGGCGCGCGCAGGAAAAGGAGCGTTTACGGCGTCAAGACGCCGAGCGCGAGCCGGGGCGATCCAGCTCCGGGCGGGGGAAGTGATCACCGGAGAGGACGCCCAAAGGCAATTCCACGCTCCGCTGCATCTACGGGCTAACACATCGGACAGGAGGATGGAGGGAGGTCGGGCTATGCGGAGAAACAACAGGATCTTGCATGCAAAAACGGCGATAAGGATCGTTTTCGCGATGGCACTGCTGGTGTTGGTCACACCGGCTCCCGTTTCAGCCGTCGCGGCGGGCGGTGGCGGCTCCCCGTCCACCGCACTGGCGCCGCTTCCCCCCGAGCCTTCCTACGGCGAGGCCCAGACCTGGTACCTGGCCGAGGGCTACACCGGGGGCGAGTTCGACACCTGGGTGCTGGTGCAGAACCCGGGGGAGGAGACCGCCCACGTCACCTTCGACTTCCAGCTCCCTCCGGGCTCCTCGGCTCCCCCCTTCGAGTTCGACCTCCCCGGACGCTCACGCCAGTCGTTCCACCTCGACGACTTCGACGGCCTGGGGGACACCGACGTCTCCACCAAGGTGACCAGCACCGTGCCGGTGATGGTGGAGCGCGCCATGTACTTCAACTACAACGGCAAGGCGGGCGGTCACGATTCCATCGGCGTCAAGTATCCTTCCAGTATATGGTACCTGGCCGAGGGCTACACCGGGGGCGAGTTCGACACCTGGGTGCTGGTGCAGAACCCTGGAGACGCCAACGCCCATGTGACCCTGGAGTTCCAGCTCCCACCAGGCAAAGGCGCGGATCCCTTCGAGTTCGACCTCCCCGCCGGCACGCGCCGCTCTATACACCTCGACGAGCTTCCTGGGCTCTCGGACACCGACGTCTCCACCAAGGTTTCCGCCAACCTGCCGGTGGTGG
>JACVJG010000554.1 GCA_015711875.1 Candidatus Solincola jinzensis
CGTGCAGGCGGCGGTGCAGGTCCCGCATCCCTTGCAGAGGGAAGAGTTCACCACCGCCACCCTGCGCTCCGCGTCGTAGGTTATGGCCTCGAAGGGACAGAGCTCCACGCAGATGCGGCATCCCGAGCACCTTTCGGCGTCGACAAACGCTACCACCCCCTCGGTAACGATCTTTTCCTTGCTCAGCACCGACTCCGCACGCGCCGCCGCCGCCGCGGCCTGCGCCACCGACTCCTCAATGGATTTGGGGGCGTGCGCTAGCCCGCACACGAATACGCCATCGGTGGCGAAATCCACCGGGCGCAGCTTCATGTGCGCCTCCAGGAAGAAGCCCTCCGCGTTGCGGGGCACCTTGAGCATGGGAGCGAGCTCGGAGTTGTCGGGATTGGCGGTGACGCCCACCGATAGCACCACCAGATCGGCGTTGAGCACCACCGTCTCGCCGCCCAGGTTGGCGTCAGGCACTCGTACCTGCAACGCTTCTCCCACCTCTCGCACCTCAGGCCGCACCTCGTCATCGAAGCGAACGAAGACCACACCCGCGTCTCTGGCCTCGCGGTAAAGGTCCTCGCGGAAACCGTAGGTTCGGATATCGCGGTATAACACGAAGACCTCTGTGGAGGGGCTCAGCTCCTTGAGTGCCAAGGCGTTCTTCACCGCCTCGGTGCAGCACACCTTGGAGCAGTAAGGGCGCTCCTCGTCGCGGGAACCGACGCACTGGATCATTACCACGCGCCTCACCCGCTTCAGAGACTCGTCCTTCTCCGCTATGCGCCTCTCCAGCTCCCATTGGGTGAGGACCCCCTCGTTGTCCCCATAGAGATACTCGGAAGGCCGGTATTGTCCGCCTCCCGTGGCCACGATCACCGCCCCGTGCTCGAGCAGGGTTTCCCTGCCCTCACGGTCGCGGATAAGGGTCTTGAACTGGCCAACGAAACCGCCCACGTCCACCACGCGGCAGCCCTTGAACACCGAGATGAGCTCCTCGCGCTCCACTGCCTCCACCAACCCGCGCAGGTATTCCTGCACGTCCCTGCCATCGCGGTTGAAGTGGATATTGCGGGCCAGGCCTCCCAGCTCATCCTCCTTCTCCACCAGGTACACCTGGAAGCCGGAACGGGCTAGGTTAAGAGCGGCGTTCATGCCCGCCACCCCACCGCCGATGATCAGGCCTCGGGGTATGACGCCGCTCTCCCCCTCAACGAGGGGCTCGAGGCGGCGGGCTTTCTCCACCGCCATCTTCACCAGGTACTTGGCCTTGCGGGTGGCGCTCTCCGGCTCCTTCATGTGCACCCATGAGCAATGCTCACGGATGTTGGCCATCTCGAAGAGATACTTGTTGATCCCCGCGGAGCGCAGGGTCTCGCGGAAGAGGGGCTGGTGGGTGCGGGGGGTACAGGAGGCCACCACCAGGCGGTTCAACTTATGCTCATCCACCACCTGCCTTATCCATTCCTGGGCATCCTGGGAGCAGGCATAGAGACGCTCCTCGGCGAAAACCACGCCGGGCAGTCCCTTGACGTATTCCACCACCGCCGGCACGTTCACGAAGCCCCCGATGTTGGAGCCGCAGCGGCAGATTATGGCGCCCACACGCGGCTCCTCGCCACTCACATCCCTCTCGGGCGGATGCTCGCGGCGTGTCAAAAGGCTCCCCCGCGCCTCGTGCAGCGCCTGCGAAGCTATGCCCGCGGCCGCGGTGGCCTGGGTCACGGTATCCGGTATGTCCTTGGGCTCCTGGGCCGCCCCGCAGACCAGCACCCCGGGTCTTGAGGAAAGCACGGGTAGGAAGGAATCGGCGGTCGCAAAACCGTAACCGTTCACCTCCAGGCCAAGGCCTTCCTTGAGGCCACAGGGGGCCTCAAGCCCTATGGAAAGCACTACCAAGTCGAATTCCTCTTCCCGCATGCAGCCGTTCTCATCGGCGTAGCGCAGCAGGAGGTTCTTGGTGCGCTGGCGCTCGCGTATGCCGGAGATGAGGCCACGCACGTAGCGCACCCCGGACTTCTCCTCCGCGTTCACGTAATACTTCTCGAAATCCTTGCCGTAGGCACGCATGTCGATGAAGAAGATGGTGGGCTCGATGGTGGGCAGGTGCTCCTTGGCGATAAGCGCCTGCTTGGTGGCGTACATGCAGCAGACACTGGAGCAATAGCCGTTGCCCACGCTTACGTCGCGGGAACCCACGCACTGCACACAGGCGAGCTTTTTCACC
>JACVJG010000555.1 GCA_015711875.1 Candidatus Solincola jinzensis
AGGAGCACGACCGCTTGAGGGGGGTGCCCGGCCTCTTCCAGCGGGCGGTGGAGGGCATCGAGCGAGCGGTGGCCCGCGGCATGGCGGTGGGGGTCTCCACCTACATGAACCGCGAGGCTATTGCCAAGGATTACCATCACAAGTTCCTGGAGCTCTGCCGCGAGCTGGGGGTGCGCGAGCTCACCGTTTTCGACCTCGTGCCCACAGGGAGATGCATCAAGCAGGACGAGCTCATCCTCACCGACGCCGAGCGCGAGGTTTTCCGGGTGATCCACGAGGAGCAATGGAAGGATTTCAAGGGGCCGAGGGTGTGCCTCATGTGCCACGTCAACGACCCCCACATCATGGGGTGCTTCGGGGTGAAGTGGCAGATCCACATCACCCACAACGGCTTCGTGACCCCCTGCGATTTCAACCCTCTCCATTTCGGCAACGTCAAGGAGGAGCCCCTCTGGGACATCTGGCACCGCATGAAGGTGCACCCGGAGTACGACCGCAAGACCATGACCTGCCGCATGCAGGACCCCGAGTTCCGGAGGAAGTACATCCACAAGATACCGGAGGGCGCGGAGCTGCCCTTCCCCATCGACATGGTGGACCGCGAGCACCGCGAGGCGGCGGCGAGACAGGGATGCTAGCGGCCGTTCCCAACTTCCAGATAATCCTATAAAATGGTCTCGACGCAGTAAGGTGCTGTTTTCGGGCGCGGGGAGCGGTCGGAGATGGAGATAAGGGTGGCCTTCATAGGGTTCAACGAGGCTTGTTCGCGCCTGGCGGCGGTGTTGGGGGAATGCGAGGATCTGGAGGTCGTGGGGGTGCTCTCCAGGGAGGTGCCTCCGCAGTGGCCTGAAAGCCTAGAACCCCCCACCTTGTACACTTCGCGCAAGGACCTTTTCCGCACCGCATCCCCGGACCTCGTGATCGTGGCGGACGCGGAAACGGGAGAGATAAAGGGCGTTCCCTCCGGTTGCCAGGTGGTGTACGCCGTGAGCGGTTCCCCTCTGGCAAGTATGCTGGAATCCCTGCCCGCCGCCGACCGGGCGGCGCCGTTGAGCTCTCAAGAGATATACGGGATCGTTGACACCTGCTCCGGCGTGAACGTCATCGAGGCCTACACCGACCCCATTCCCAAATTATCCCAGTTGCTGGACAGGGCCATGGCTTTCAGCGGAGCTTCTCTGGGCATGATACTGCTGCCGGGAGAGGCGGTTGACGAGCTGAAGGTGGTGTTGGCGAGGGGGGAAAAGGCGGATTCACTGGTGGAAGAGGTGCTTGACGCCAGGACCTCCATCTGCGGCGCCTCCTTTGATTCCGGGACCTTGAGCCAGGAGAGGTTGACTCCGGAGCGCGCGGAGCACGCCTACCTGGCGGGTTCAGGCATAACCGCCCTGACGGCCCTGCCCCTGCGGGCGGAGGGCCGGGTCGTCGGCGTCCTGGCCCTGGGCAGCGAGGAGGAAGGGCTGGAGGCCATAAAGATGCCGGTGTTGGCGCTCATCGCCGACCAGGCCGGGCTCACGGTTCTCATCTCGCGGCTTTATTCCGAGCTTGAGACCAACGTGGTGACGGACGCCGCCAGCGGCCTCTTCAACAAGCACTATTTCCTGCAACAGGTGAAAAGGGAGGTGAGCCGCGCCCGCCGCTATAGCCTCAATGTATGCCTGCTCTTCTTCGAGGTCGACGACTATGAGGGCTACGTGGAGCGGAACGGGCGCTATCTGGGCGACTTCATCCTCGCTGACCTGGGAAACGTGGTCAAGCGAAACACTCGCGAGGTGGACACGGCGGCGCGTTACGGCGAGTGCCTCTTCGCGGTGCTCCTGCCGGAGACGCGGCGCCTGGGCGCCATGCGCCTGGCTGAACGCATCCGCAAGGTGGTGGAGGATTACCCCTTCCCTTCCCGGGTGAGGAAGGAAGTGGAGAAGCTCACGGTCTGCGTGGGGGTCTCATCCTATCCCGCCAACGCGGACAACGAGAACGATCTCCTCGACCGGGCTCTGGCCGCCCTGTCCGCCGCGAAGGCGGCGGGGCCCAACAACGTGCGGCTCTACTCCGACGACCTGGGAGAGGAGTCCGCCTGAGCCGCGTTCGCCATGCCCGCACGATTTCACGGGTTTTCGGGTATCATGATCCCCCTCCGGCGGCTCAGCAGACGGGCTTCAGGTCGCGGTATTTGCGGCGCAGGCCCCATACCACCCTCAGG
>JACVJG010000556.1 GCA_015711875.1 Candidatus Solincola jinzensis
ACCGTCTCCCGGCATGGGGAACGCTTCGACGAGGACCTTTGGCGCGAATCAATAAAGGCCATCGAGGCCGGAGCCGACCGCCTGGTGTACGTGGTCGAGGAGCTGCTGGACGTGTCCCGCCTGCAGCGGGGCATGTTCGAGCTGAACATGCGTGAGGCCGGGGTTGAGGAGGCAGTCGAGTTGGCGGCGAGCGAGATGCGGGCGCGGGCGGGCACGAGGGAGATCGTCGTGTCGGTGGAGGGGGACCTCGGAACAGCGCGCCTCGATCACGACCGCCTGGCCCGCCTGCTCATCATCCTCCTGGACAACGCGATGAAGTATTCGCCCTCGGATTCGACGGTGGAGCTGCGCGCTGAGCGCGCCGCCGGGGAGCTGAGATTCTCCGTCCTGGACCGTGGCGTAGGGGTGCCGGAGGAGAAGCGCGAGGGCATCTTCGAGCGCTTCGTGCAGGTGGGGGACGCCCTCCACCACAGCGGGCCCGGACTAGGGCTGGGACTCTATATCGCCAGGCGCATCGTGGCCGCGCACGGAGGCCGCATCTGGCACGAGCCCCGCGAGGGCGGCGGCTCCGTGTTCCGCTTCACCATCCCCCTGGCGTGAAACGTGATCATGCCTGGCCCCACAGGCTCATCAGCGACCATCTCATCCCTTTTACCCGTCCCCTGTTAGGGGACGTGAGGCGGAGGCCCGTGGGCCGACACGGGATCCTCGAGTCAGGGCGGCAGGACGATGGTTCATGATGAGGGCCTGCGCCATGATCGATGGTTTAGGAACGCGGCTCCCTGGGGTGCCAAGCGCCGTGCCTTTTATCGGTGGACCGTATCACTCGTTTATGTTTGGTTGCGGAGCGGGCAAACCGCTTAGCGGCGCAGCGTACCGACCACCGGGAAACGCCGCAGGTAATCGCGCATGCGCGGCGGCGCCTGCTCGATCTCCTCGGAAAGGTCGCGTCCGGCCATGGCTTGCAGGTTGCAAGGGGTATGCTTCCCCTCGGGCCATGTGGCGCTGCCGGAGAGGTCGTAAACGATACCGTCCACAGCTACGTAAGCAGGCCTCCCTTCCTTGCCGTCAAACCCTGCCAGCTCCTCCAGGGTGATGGCCCTGCCCTCAACGTCCTCGGTCTGGTTGTCCGCCTTCTCGGTCGTCGCCGCGTCTCCCTGCTCTGTCTTCGCGGATCCCCCGCATCCCTCCATAAGCGATACCATCAGCGCGATAAGGGCAACGATCACCAGTGCTCTTTTCATGTCAACGCCTCCTTTTTTTCGGCCCGGCTTTACTTTTCATCGAGGCAGGCCGGCTATGGGATGTTGGCGGAGGGAACGCCCCTTTCCGAAAGCGCCTCTTCTCGATATCCATACCCGACGAAGAAACGGGGTCCCATCTTTTCGTATCGGCCTCCCTCCAGTGCTTTCGGGCCGTCGCTTTCCGCGTCCATGAAAACGCCGTACGGTCTACGTCTGAGCCCCATGCCGGGACGACATGCGTCCGCCGCGCAATCTATTTTTCCCTGTCCGCGGCCATGTAAACCGAACGGATCACGCTATGCGGTTCGCGCAAACATCGCCCCTTCCCGCCTTTACGGCGAGAGCGCCGATCGGGGAAACGGCCTTTCCCGCAAGAGGAATGCCGCGTCAATCAAAAGGGAATCCGGTCGCATGCGTGGAAGAAAGATTTGTAGTGAAGTCGAAGGCAAGGGGGATTGACATGTGCCTTATGGGGGATGGCTTGCGATGCGCTGAATGCCCGTACGTCACCTGCAACAATCACCCGTACTTCTTCCTCGCCGAGGAATGCGCCCGGCGCCGCAGGTTGGAACTCGCGCGCGGCTCCCGGAAATAAGGGCAGAGCAAGTTCTTCGACATTCAACGCCCTTTCCGTTCGCGGTCAGGCCCCGAACAACCTTCATGCCGTCCCTTGTGGTGAAAGGATCGTCGCCACATTATCTCCCGGCTCGCCTCCGGCGTTTCCCTTTGGCGCTTATGCCCACCTTTTCGGTGAAAGGATCGTCATTGCCTTTCCAGCCGTTTTCCTCTGCCTGACTGCCGCCGTCGTCCACCCTCTCATCTCATTCATCCAAGTGATTGTGCGATTGCCTTGCGCCGTGTATCAAGACATTGACCTGGTTCACTGCATCGTGTCTTTCGCCGCCTTACCGGCGGGGAGCTGATAGTGGCAGGGCTGCATCTCATCGCCTGCCTG
>JACVJG010000557.1 GCA_015711875.1 Candidatus Solincola jinzensis
AGGAGTGGTCTCGCGGTTGCTCTCATGTGAGCAGAGCACGCTGAGGCGCTATGAAAGCGCGGGCCTGGTTACCCCCAGCCGTACGGGGGGAAACACGCGGCTGTATTCGAACGAAAACATAGAAACCCTGAGGACGGTTCATCGTCTTATCGAGGGCGAAAAACTCAACGCCAAGGGTGCCCGCATGGTCATGAGCATGCAGCGCGAGATCGACGAGCTCAAGGCAAGGATAGCGGAGCTGGAGGCCAGGCTTCGCGAGCTGCAAGGAGACGCCGAGTGACGCCCTTGGCTCGCTCATGGTCCTGCAAAGACCCGATTGAGTTTATCCTCGCGCCAACGAAGCCGCAAAGTACCACCTGATAGCAATCCCTGCCCTGCCCGTTCAGCCTCCGCCGCTCCTTATCTTCAGACCCTGAAAGCGGGGGGCTTCAATTTTGAAGGTCGTTCACGTCAAAACACCAGCGGCCTCGATTCGACAAGCGAGGCTTGATCAGGATTCTCGGCCCAGATGCGCCGTTTCGGCTGATTAGCCGGCCAAGAACAGCAGCACACCGGCTGCTCCAGGAAAAGTCGAGAGCGAGTTTGGTTGTGGATATCATCCCACTCCAGGACCCCGCGCTGCCTTGCCATGACGGCGTTTCCGACCTCTTTGGCGGTTCTCGCTTATTTTTTGCACCCTCTTGTGGCCGGCCAGGGGCATATTCAACATGCCCATCCTTTGGCGGATTCGTCTATTTTTTTGCACCCTCTTCTTTTTTCTCGAAAGCGTTCTGCGCCTCGCAGTTGGGGCATTTCTTGGGCTTGCAACGCGAGTCCCTCACGTAGCCGCATTTGCTGCACACCCACTCCGCCATGGTATCTCCTCCTTTCGAAACACCCTCCATCGCATATATCCAGCTCTTGTGCCCATTGTCGCCTCTGCTCTGTGCTTGTCTGTATCCGGGGTCTTACGCCGATTTCAACATGCCGACCCCTCCGTCAAGGGCGGATAACGTGCCTGTAGAAAAGACCACATCCGCTATGCGGTCTCGCATTGACGCCATCATTCTGCACGGATTTCGAGCCCGCCTTCCCAGACCGGCCCGCTGTTTTTAGCTGCGGCTTCAGTTCCCGCATCTATTCTCCCACCGCTTCCCGCTGCCTAAACCGTTATCCATGCTGGATTCCGTTTTGCCGTCGCATTACGGCCGTTTGCGGCCGTGAGGGGAAGTCGAAAATCGCATGATGCATCCCCGCCCCGTTGAAAAGATGGCCTGAAAGCCACCGTCGACAGCACAAGCCAGGCGACCGCGGTCTGCGAGGGGGTCCATCCCAAGAGTTACCCGTTGCTCAGCTCATCACGGTTTCCGGCAGCCAGAGCCTCTTTTCCTTGACTACCCCCTCGAGGGCAGGGCGGAGAAGGTGAGGCGGACGCCTCCAGGACATCGTCTTACCTGCCCTCATGAGGGCAGGGCACGGCCACCTCGACCGTTGCCCAGCTCATCCCAGTTTCCTGTAGCGCTCCCTGAACTTGTCCAGCAGCTCTGAAAGGTCGTCGAGGTTGGACATCCACATGTCCAGGACCTCTCTGCCCTCCGGCGTCAGGTTATATACCTTGCGTGCCGGTCCGGAGCCGGAGTCGTCGAGTGCGCTTTCCGCCAGGCCGGTCCTCTCCATCACCCGCAGCAAGCGGTAGAGCATGGATGGGTCAATTCCCGCCATGCCTATCCCGAATTCCTTCAATCTTCCCATCAGCTCATAACCGTGCATGGGCTGCTCGGCAAGGAGAAGGAGCACCGCGGGCCTGAGGAACCTCCTGGTGGGATCCCAGCTCAAACCCGGTATCTCCAGAGGCATCCCGCCATGTGCGTGTCCGGGCCGCATGGCAAGGAAGCGGCGTGCTTCCCCTCCCGGGTTTCTGCCCTCCCACTCGTTTTCCCCCAGCATCTGTTCACCTCCCCAAAGTAGTTGCAATTTTCCTATATTAATACTATCCAAGTATTGTCATAATGTCAATACTTGTACAAAACTACTATTGTCTTAAATACGCTTTACGATGGCGCAGGATCGGACATCCGCCATAAAATGTCTAGAAACCCGTGCCTGTCGATATTCCTCGGCTGGCGCCTCGCCAACATTCTCCGCTTGCCATTTTCCCGGGAAAGCCCATGGCGGTATGCCGCAGCGTACGG
>JACVJG010000558.1 GCA_015711875.1 Candidatus Solincola jinzensis
AAGGACCTTCGGGGACCCGGTGCTCAAGGAGAAGTGCGTGGAGGTCGAACGCATAGATTCCGACGTGAAGCGCTTGGTGCAGGATCTCAAGGATTCCCTTCCCAGACCGGGAGGCGCGGGGCTGTCGGCCAACCAGATAGGGGTGATAAAGCGGGTGTTCGTCTATGACAACGAGGGCGAGATCGAGGCCTGCATCAACCCCCGCATCCTCTGGGCTTCGGAAGAGACGGTGGAGGAGGCGGAGGGATGCCTCAGCCTCCCGGGGCCGGTCCTTCCCGTTCCCAGGCATCTCTCCCTGGATCTGGAATACCTCGACCTCGACGGCGAGGTGCGCCGCGTGCACGTTGAGGGATGGTTGGCGCGCGTCTTCCAGCACGAGCTCGACCATCTGGACGGAAAACTAATCCTGGATCGAGCCGACCGCGAAAGCCGTGTGGAGGCCCTGCGCATGCTCGAGGAAGGCTGGTCACCGGGGGGAGGCGATGTCCGCGGAGACGGCGGTGCTTGATGGCGCCTGAGGGAAACCCCCCGGAATTCGTCCTGGTCGGCAGCGGCGACTTCGCTTCTTCTCTTCTGCGCGAGCTCGCAAACGGGGATTTTCCGCCCTTGCGGGTGCTGACCCACTGCGACCGCCCCGCGGGGAGGGGACGCAGGCCGCGACCTGTCCCCCTTAAAACCACCGCCAAAGAGCTGGGGCTCCCATTCACCGAAACAAACGGCCCGAAGGACCCTTCCTTCCTGGAGGCGCTGAGCACAACTGGAGCCGAGGTGCTTCTGGTGGCGGATTACGGCTTCATCATCCCCCGCGAGATCCTGGCATATCCTCCCAGGGGATGCGTGAACGTGCACCCCTCGCTCTTGCCGCGCTACCGCGGCGCGGCCCCCATACGCAGGGCCCTCATGGAAGGCGCCGATGAAAGCGGCGTGACCCTCATGCTCATGGACGAGGGATTGGACACCGGGCCGGTCATCGCTTTATCCTCCACGCCGATATATGAGACCGACAACGAACTCTCGCTACGGCTGCGACTTGCCGCGCTGGGGTCCGAACTGGTGCGGCGCTACCTGCCGCTTTGGGTGGAGCGTGAACTTGAGGCGAGGCCACAGGGGGAGGAAGGCGCGAGCTACGCCTTTCCCATCACTCGGGATGAGCTTCTGCTCGACTGGTCTATGCCCGCGCGGGATATCCACAACCGCGTAAGAGCCCTTTCGCCACGCCCAGGCGCGCATACCTTCATGAGGGACCTGCGGCTCAAGGTGCTTCGTTCCGCGCTCGAGGAGGCGCCACGCCCTCTAGAACCCGGAGAGGTCTTCGCGGACAGACACGGGAAGATGTACGTCGGCGCCGGGGAGGGATCGCTGCGCCTTCTCGAGCTACAGCCGCAGGGAAAGAGAGCGATGACGGCGGAGGAGTTCTTGCGGGGATACCGGCCGTCGCAGGGGCTGCGCTTGGGGGCTCTCCCTCCCTGAGAACGCAATCCCCTGTGATCTCCAGGGAGTAGGCCTGCCGCTGTGCATCAGACGAACGGCGCTTGCCCGCACATGGTGTAGGCAGTGACGCTGTTTGGAGGGAAATACCATAGCAGGCATCATCCCCGCACTGCCGCCATGGCTATGACCTAGTAAGGTCTCGACCTTTCCGCCCCAGGACGATGCGCCGCGGCCCATGACCACCGGCGTTGACATGAGCCCCGCCTTCCCCCACACTTCTCGCAAGGGGAGGCTGGGCAAAGTAAGCGGCGGAAAAAGGGAACGAATGTCGCAGAGGTTAGAATAGACCTTGCAAGGTTAGGAAGAGGCATGCAAAGGACACGCGATGGGAATGGGCAGCAAACGGAGGCGCGCAAGGCGAGCGCCGTCTTCCCAGGGAGCCAGGGAACTGGCCTATGACATCACCCGGAGAGTGAACGAAGAGGGGGCATATCTCGGCCTCCTGCTGCGTTATTCGCTGGGGAGGAGCCGCCTTGACCCGCGAGACCGCTCCATGGTGGTTGAGTTGTGCTACGGAGTGCAAAGACATCGCAATCTGCTCGATTATTATATCTCGCTGCTCTCGGACCGACCCCTGGATGAGATAGATGCCTCCACCCTTGATGTGTTGAGGCTCGGGGTTTATCAACTATTGCGCATGGGGATTCCCGCCCATGCGGCGGTGAACGAGAGCGTCTC
>JACVJG010000559.1 GCA_015711875.1 Candidatus Solincola jinzensis
TAGGGGGAACGCAAGGAGACCAGGCCCGCCCCTCCCGCCGGGTCATGGCAGGGGGGCGGGCGCTTCTCTTTTGCCAAAAATAGGCGCGGGTCCTCCCATGCGGGCTTCCGGGGATATGCTTGGACTATGGGCATGGCGGTTTTCCAGGATGGCGCTCATCTCTTAGCATATATGCAACCATTTTCGCGCCGCTCACCATCGATTGCGGGATTATCTCCAAGCCGCGCCGCTCGATAATGAAAACGCGCAGTGGAGTCTCTCCTCCCCTTGAGGCGAGGAGGCTCGATGGAGAGGAGCGTTAAAAGGGAGGCGCTAAGATGGCTGTAGCGCTCGCGGGAAGCATGGAACGGCTGTGCGCGAGGGGATGCATGGATTGTCGCCTCATCACCTGTTGCTTCCATCCCGCCTTCGCGCTGCTCTCCCGGCTTCCTTCCGTAAATAAGCAGGCCGCAACGCCGCGTCTTGGTGGATGAATCGAGATGTTCGGCGGGTATCGCCATGGCCAGATGGCGCTTTCCGGCACGCGCCCTTTAACGGCTTAAGGCCAATCCTCCAGGTGACCGCGAGCGAGATCATCAGCCAGATTTCCTGGGGCTGCTGGCTCTCGCACGACAACTCCTAGTTTCTCTGGTTGATCCCGAGTGTCGAACTCAACCACCACAGATGCCTTCGAGGCGTCATTCCACCAGGCCCTTGCGTAGGGCGATGGCCACCGCCTCGGTGCGGTCGGCCGCCCCCAGTTTCTGGAATATATGTATGACGTGGCTTTTCACCGTCTGCTCGCTGATGAACATCTTCTCCGCGATCTTCTTGTTGGTGTAGCCGTAGGCGAGGAGCTGCAGCACCTCCAGCTCGCGGTTGGTGAGGTTGAACTTCGCCGCCTCGTCGTCTATGAGCTTGCGGAACTGCCGGATGAGTTTAAGGGCCGCCTCGGGATGCAGCATGGATTTTCCGTTCTTGGCCAGCTTCACCGCCTTCACCAGCTCGGACACGGGCATGCTCTTGAGGACGTATCCGCTCGCGCCCGCCGATACCGCCTCGATGACGCTCGCCTCGTCGTCCATCACCGTGAGCATGACCACGTTGGTATCGGGAAGGGCGCTCTTGATGAGGCGGCATGCCTTGATGCCGTTCATCTTGGGCATCTTTATGTCCATGAGGATGACCTCGGGGTTGAGCGCCTTCGCTTTTTCCAGCGCCTCCCTGCCTGATCCCGCCGTGCCCACTACCTCGATTTCCGGAGATGTCGATAACGCGGTTGCCAGACTTTCCCTCACCATGGTGTGATCGTCCACCACCATCACCTTTATGCTGTCCATGAGCGACCAGCTCCTCTCCCCTTTTCCCGGCGCCGAACTCTCAATCCATCCCGTCGCTTAATCACTCATCGAGACATTCATATATATTTTATCCCCGTCGAGGGGGATTGACACCACGCCGAGCGAGTTCCAGGCTCGACGCCCTCTGTGGCACGCCGCCCCACGGCCGGCGCCTCACCGCGCCAGACCCCAGTCGCGCCGCCGTCGCGCGCTGTTTGCTTCCCCTCGTGGCCAGGCTTCCCGCGCCCCGCGCCATCTTCGCGACAAGCCCCACCCGCCCCATAGGGGCCTTACCGACAACCACACATGCTCCAGCGGGCCATATCCCCTTGTTTCTCCATCCCTGAAAGCTCTTTCCACACCTTACGCGCGGGAACCTCTCACCTTAAATCACGATATCGTGCGGCCCTTCCCTCTCCTGCAGGTCATGGATGCGACCGCTGCCGTTATATAACGCCGCATGCCCCTCTTCCGCCTTCCTTCCCTCCGCCGCTTCATCACGCGAGGGGGCTTCTCTCTCCTCCCTCCTCTTGCGACCTTGATGCCGCCCTTCCTCCTCCCTTTTTCTCTCCACGACCCGGGAGGCCTCGCCCCTCGCCACCCCATGCACCGTCTTGGGGTCATCGCGCTCCCGGCGTTTCATCTTCACCTCGAAATCGTGCGCCTGCTGCTGCGACCTGATCTCATGGGCGCGCTGCACCCTCTCCGTCTCCTTCACGCCGGAGATGATGGACTGGAGGTCGATGGGGCGCATGGACATGCTCAAGGCCTCCTCTCGCGCGTGCGTCTCACCCGCCGCCTTCGAGGTCTCCCGGGGGCTCCCATTCC
>JACVJG010000560.1 GCA_015711875.1 Candidatus Solincola jinzensis
ATGCCCTTGAAGCCTCGTTGCGGGGCATAGAGGTCGGGGCGGACCGCCTGGTGTACGTGGTGGAGGAACTGCTGGATGCCACCCGTATCCAGCGCGGCGCCTTTTCCCTTGACCTCAGACCTACCGACCTCGTGGGAACCGCGACCGAGGCCCTTAGGGAGATCGCCATGAGGTATCCAGATAGAGCCTTCCTCTCCGACCTCCCGGAGGCGAGTGTGATTGCCGAAGCCGACGAGGCCCGCCTGCTCCGCCTCTTCGTTATCCTCCTGGACAACGCTGCCAAGCACTCGCCCCCCGACCAGCCCGTGGAGTTGCGAGGGCGCGGGGAGGGGAACGAGATGCTCTTCTCGGTGCTGGATCGCGGGCCCGGCGTCCCCGAGGAGGAGAGGGACAAGGTCTTCCTGCGCTTTTACAAGGTAGGAGGGGCCCTGCACCACGGCGGGCCCGGGCTTGGCCTGGGCCTCTATATCGGGAAGCGCATCGTGGAGGAACATGGGGGGCGCATCTGGCATCAGCCGCGCGAGGGCGGCGGCTCGGTCTTCTCCTTCACCATACCCCTGGGAGATTGAGGGGTTTCGGCGTATTCCCGGCGTCTTTCATCCGTTCCTCTCCGTTCCCATGCGGGATCGCATCCGGTGCACCCTTGGTGTATTGAGGCTATTACGGTTTCCCCCGCGCGTTCTCCCTCCATCCCTGTCCATGCCCACCGGTGAACCGTATCCCCGGAACCCGGGAAGGAACCAGTGAAGGCTCGCTGTCGTTCGTTCCCAAAACGTCGGATATTTTTGGCAACCCGATGTTTTGCGTTGGAAACGCTCAGAAACGCACAGCAACCGGCGCCAGGGTGGCCCAGAGCTGAAATCCCGCAGGGGCATGGCATGCGTTATTCCAGCGCGCTGGTGTTAATCACCGGAAGACTGCCGTCGTTTTTCCCGTTCTCGGTCAGCCTGAAGCCCCGTTGCGACGGCTAGGAGGATGGCGACGACCGGATGGCGTCTGTCCGTTCCCGCTACTGCTCTCTGACCTCGAAGATCCAGGCGTAAACGTCCCGGTTCCACTGCGTTCGCGGGGGCGCATGCCAGCGGCTGACCAGCCCCAACCCCTCCGGCATCTCCGGCCCAAGCCCGATATAGCGCAGCGGCGCCTCCACCTCCGGCTCCCACGACCACAGCACCACGTAGCGCACGCCTTTCTCGCGCGCCTCGGGCACCAGCGCTGGGATGTCGATGTCCGCGGGCTCGAATCCCTGCCACTCTCCCAGGAAAAGGGCGTCCCTCCCCAGGTAGAAGGAAACCAGGGGGCCCAGGCTGGTGGCCACGCCCGCCTCCCCCACGTTGTCCCTCAGCCACAGCGCGGCGTCCCTCGCCGCCAGTCCGCCCACCTCATCCTCCAGGGAGACGATACCGTGGTTGAAGATGTCATTGGTCATGGGACGCGCCGTCAGGGCGATGACGCCCACCAGACACGCCGCCACCAGGAGGAGGAAGGCGTTCAAGGCGGAGCTATCCCGCCTCCAACCCGTGTCCGCCCAAGGGGTGCCGATGAGCGACCCCGCTCCCAGGCACAGGGCGGGCACGGCGGGGATGAGGAAACGCACGGAGGCGAAATACCAGAAGAAGTGCAGGGGGCCCAGGAAGAGCAGCCACAGCAGGATGAAAAAGGCGTGGCGGCGGTAGCGCCCCAGCGCCAGGGACAAAGCCAGGCCTGAGTATCCGAAGACCAGGTAGGCGTAGTGGTAGTTTCGGGAGCTTATCCCCAGAGGCGGCACGTCGGAGAACATGAAGTAGCGCCCCATGCGCTCCCAGGGGCCGTATTTCTCGAAATCGGCGGGATGGTTGCGCAACTCCTCCAGGTAGGCGCTCTTCAGCGGCGTGCCGAAGGTTAACAGGTTGCGCAGGGCGAAGAGGGCGAAGGGCAGCGCGGCTATGGCCGCGAAGATGAGCAGGTTGCGCAGCCGCAGCTTCCTCTTCCACCAGCAGTAGAGCAGGAAAAGGCCTTGCAGGACAAGGATGAGGGAGCCCTCCCAGCGCGTGACCATGGCCAACCCGCCCGCTCCCGCAGCCGTCGACCCAACGGGACAGGTTGCGGGCCACGTCCGGTACGGTCTCCCGGACCCCCAGCTGTACGTCCTGAGGGGCCAGGTAGA
>JACVJG010000561.1 GCA_015711875.1 Candidatus Solincola jinzensis
GGGGACATCGATCAAGCCCTAGGGGTCAGGCCCGGACTCAGGACATCACTTCTTCCAGCCCGCTCCACCGGGAATGGCTGCTGGAACAAATAAGGCCTTGAGCATTTATAATAGGGGTGCCGGCGATCGGAGCATCATTCCATGGAGCGGAGGGCTGCATTGAAATGAAAGCAGGAGACCTCACGCCGCGGAAAGCACGGGAGTTCGTCGCGCGGTGGCCCGTGTATCGCGGGGACATCGACAACCCCCTCTGGATGGAACCCGCTGACCTCAAGGCCCTGCAGGAGAGCAACCTGCGGAAGCAACTGCGCCTCGCCGCGGATTTCAGCCCCTACTACCGGGAGGTGTTCAGGCGTGAAAGAGTGGATCTCGAGAGGATAAGGACTCTTGAAGACCTGGAGCGCATCCCCGTGACCTCCAAGGAGGTTTATCTCGACAACCCCCTATCCTTTCTCCTGGTGATCGACCCCCCTGATGCCCTTGACGCCACCTATGAGATAACCTATACCTCCGGCACCACCACCGGCGCCCCGGCGCCGTTTTTCAACTCCGCCTACGACATGTACAACATCACCCTGCAGATGCGGCGCATGGCGGAGATATGCGGCATGACCCCAGAGGATACCGTGCTCAATCTCTTCCCTTACGCCAGCCTTCCTCATGTCGGCTTCTACCGCACCGTCCATTTCGCCTCCGCGGTGGGCATGAAGCTGGTGAACGCCATGGTGGGAAGGGACGCGCCCGGCTTTCCCCTGCACCGCTCCATGGATGAGGCCATCAACCTGGCCGGGAGCCAGCGGGCAAGCGTGATCGCCGGCGTGGGGCGTTATGTGCGGAGGTTCCTGATGCGGGCCTCGCAGACGGGAGCCGATCTCTCCTCTCTTCGGCTGGTCATGGCCCTGGGAGACGCGGTCCCCGAGGGAGTGCGCGAGGAGATGCGGGCCCAACTGGCCAAGGGGGACACGGAAGAGGTTTTCGTCAACAACGGCTACGTGCTTACGGAATGTCAGGGGCCCTTCGTGGAGTGTTGCGAGTTCGGGGGTAACCACAACAGCGCCCCCAACCTCTACCACCTTGAGGTGCTGGACTCGGAGACCATGCGCCCTTTGCCTGAAGGCGAGGTGGGTATGCTGGCGGTAACCCATCTCGACCGCAGGGGTACCGTGCTGCTGCGCTACCTGGTGGGCGACATGGCGGCCGTGGAATCGGGCAGGTGCCCGCATTGCGGGCGCAGTGGCCAGCGCCTGGTGGTGAGGATGGGCTCCACCTACGCCGTGCGCGCGGAGAAAGTCATCCGTGTGGGCGGAAAGCTGGTGAACCCGGAAGCGGTGAAAAGCCAACTCGCCGGGGTCAAGGGTATGGTGGAATACCAGTTGGTGGTGGAGAAGGAGGATCCCGGCAATCCCTTCAGCCCTGACCGCCTCATCATACGCCTTTCGGTGGCCGGGAGGATGCGCCAGGATCTGGAAAAGGAAGTGGTTGCCAAGGTCAGGGACGCCACGGGCATTACGCCGCTCATACAGTTCGTGCAGTCGCCGGAGATCTACGACCCCACCCTGGTGCTCAAGGCCACCCGTTTTCTGGACAAGCGCTGATCACAGCCGACGAGGTGAAAATGATCCGGTCGGGACCAACGTTGACGGTCAGGGTTGCCGGCGGCAAGTTTGCGCGCTTTTCGCCTCTTGCTTCGAGAGCACCTCATTTTCCTGTTTTTGGGATTGAGACCCGGGTTTACATCCGCTGCGTGAGAGGCAGGCGCTGATCATTGCAGGGATATGCGAATACATCCTGCCATGGGTCCCCGTTTGAGGATCCTGGCTATCCGCGGCAAACACCGGTGCATCCATGATGGCGGGGTAACGCGAATCTATGACCAAAGCGGCAGTTCATGCCGGAAACTCCCAGTGCAGCTCCCCCAAGGTCACAGGGAAGAGCGGCGCATGTCGCCGGGCAATAGGTGAGGATTGAGCGTCTCCTGCAAGTTGCCTGAGGCGTCGAAGGCCAACACGGGTATACGCTTTCCCTCATCCTCGGCGCCCCAGTCGGCGCAGGAGAATACGGGCACGCGCCCGGGGGCGTGGGCGGGATCGTAAACCAGGTACCCGGAGGCGCGGTCGAGACGCAGGCGGGCCATGGCGGCGGGA
>JACVJG010000562.1 GCA_015711875.1 Candidatus Solincola jinzensis
CGGAGGGTTGGAATAAAAAGGTTCCTTGCCAGCGAAAGGTAAAAAAGCGAGAAGGGACGGGAGCAAGAGGACGAGTGATAATGCGCTCGAAGATATGCGCTGCGAGCCGGCGCCCAGCCCGCGGAAGCAATAACCATAAGGCTATTAAGCCGTGGGTTGGGGAAAAGGGTTCCTGCCTGCGGGAGAGGACGCGACGGGGGGAGAGGCGGACCACTCCGCCCTCCCCTTCCCCCACCCTCTTTTTCCAAAAGTGCCTTGCCGCCCCTGCCGAGGACAGGTTGGTGGTCGAGGGCCGCGGCGACGCTCGACGCATCTCGAGGCTCTCTGGTCGCTTCCAAACCGCCTTTGACGGGGTTTGCGACCATGACCTATGGACCGAGAAAGGTGCCGCTGGGGAGACGCGCCGGCGATTTCGGGCATACCCTCCGGCCGGAAACCGCGCATTCTGCGACCTTGAGACGGTTGGATATACCGACGCGAGAAGGGATTCAACGCCCACCCTCTGGTTAGGACGGTGAGATGCGGGTGATGTTGCAGGAGTTCAGCCTCGGTATGAGGGAGTTCAGGAAGATCAGCGCCCTGGTGTACGAGCGCACGCGCATCAACCTGCACGAGGGAAAGCTGCCCCTGGTGCAGAACCGCCTTTCCAAGCGGCTGCGCCGACTTGGCTTGGGCAGCTTTCGCGCCTACCTCTCCTATCTCGACCAGGACGAGGACGAGCTGGAGGCGATGATCAACGCCATCACCACCAACTACACCAGCTTTTTCCGGGAACCGGAGCATTTCGATTTCCTGCGCGAGGTGTTTTTACCCGCCGTCCTGGAAAGAGACCAGCGCAGGTTGAGGTTCTGGAGCGCGGGCTGCTCCAGCGGCGAGGAGCCCTATTCCCTGGCCATGGAATTACTGGAGAACATCCCCGACATGAAAGCCAGGGACGTGCTCATCCTGGCCACCGACATCTCCACACGTGCCCTTTCCGCGGCCGTGGAGGGGCTATACCCGCCGGAGCCGGTGTTCAGATGTCAGCCAGTCTACCGTAAGAAGTATTTCAAAGAGGATGAAGAAACGGGGATGTTCTCCATCTCCCCCGAGGTGCGTCGGCTGGTGAGGTTCCGCTACCTGAACCTCTTCGACCCCTGGCCCATGCGCGGTCCCTTCGACCTCATACTGTGCCGGAACGTCATGATCTATTTCGAGCGCGGCCCCAAGATGGAGCTGGTACGCAGGTTCCGCGGCATCCTGCGCCCGGGAGGCTACCTCTTCGTGGGGCACTCCGAGAGCCTCACGGGAGAGGATCACGGGCTCCATTACGTGCGCCCCGCCATCTACCGAAAACCCGAGAGACCGGAGGCATGAGCGATGGTTCCTCGTCCCTGGAATTTTATGTGTTTCTCAAATGGCATCGTGCTCCTGAAACCATTATCTGGTAATGAGATGAGAACGCGTCGATTCGAAGAAGCGTACACCAACGGCTTTATGGGATTACCTGTAACCACAACCCGCTTCAGGCGAAGCTTGGCCTGAACCCTGGTAGAGGAGATGATGGCTTTGTCGGTGCAGATAGGTGGAGCATACCCCAAGCGCAAGATCAAGGTCCTGGTGGTGGACGACTCCGCGGTGGTGCGCCAGATACTCTCGCGCGAGCTCGAGAAGGACCCGGACATCACGGTGGTGGGGGCGGCGCCTGATCCCTACATAGCCCGCGAGAAGATCGTGCGCCTGCGCCCCGACGTCATCACCCTGGACATCGAGATGCCGCGCATGGACGGCATCACCTTCCTGGAGAAGCTCATGCGCCATCATCCCCTGCCGGTGGTGGTGGTCTCCTCCTTAACCCCCCAGGGAAGCGAGACGGCCATGCGCGCCCTGGAGCTGGGGGCGGTGGAGGTGATGACCAAGCCCGGCGGCTCGTATTCCGTGGAGGACATCACCCTGCAGCTCATCGACCGCATCAAGGCCGCCGCCCAGGCGGACCTCAAGGCCCTCGGGGCCTCAAGGAAGGAGGCCGCTCCCGGCGCCGGGCCTCCGCGCCGACTCTCCATGCTCAGGACCACGGAGAAGATCGTGGCCATCGGGGCCTCCACGGGAGGCACAGAGGCCATACGCGAGGTCATCACCCTTTTCCCTCCCGGCGGTCCCGGG
>JACVJG010000563.1 GCA_015711875.1 Candidatus Solincola jinzensis
TCCGCCGTCACCGGGGAGCGACGCGTCTGGGGCAGTGGCGTAAGGGATAGTGCGCCTCATTCCCTCATGGATCGGGAGCAAGGAATGCATAGGCGGCGGCCGTCGCGCTCCACCAGCCGCGTCTCCATGGTGGGCTCCCCGCATCGATCGCACGGAAAGGAAGCGCGGATCTCCGCCTGTGGCGGCAGAGAGTACTCGACCTCCGTGATGGAGAAAAGCTCCTCCACGGGAGCGGTGAGCAATCGCTCTATCGCCTCCTCTCGTCGCCTGGAAGGATCTTTGCCTTCGCCCGGCGGAGGAATGGCGCCAGCCTTCAGGCTCACCCGCACCGCCTTGCCGGGGCGCTGCCGGGAGGCGAAGGTGAAAACCTGCTTGCCGTGGTCCCTGTAGATCAGGTTTCCCTTGCCGAAGGTGCAGCCGGCTAGGTGCTGCACCGCGTCTACGCTGCAGGAATCGTTCTCAACCTCGCAGACCAGTTCCTCGTCCCGGGCGCGGGAGATGCCCATCCTCTCCAGTGCCTCCCTGGTGGCGCGATATCCAATGGCAAGCCCCGGGCACAGGTGCCCGTGGAAATCCGCCGCCGCGCGCAGATCCTCGGGTATTTCCATCGCCATTCCCTCCGGTTTTCCGACCAGTTCCATGGTTACTCTGCCTCACAAGGGACATGGAGCGAAGCACCTTGCTTATCCCATTCGATCCCAAACAACGATAAGCATATACGCAAACGCCGTTAAGGCCCCCGTTCGCCCTCGCAGCTCAAGCCTGCTGCGGTTGGCGCCAGGAGCCGCTTACGCGGGATCTCTCCGGCCGCCGCGTCTCCGGCGCGACCCCCTCATACCAGCCGTAAAGCGGCCGCCAGCTTCAGCAGCCGAACCAGCAACACCTTCATGAACCTGGGCGAGGCATGGAGAACCTTTTCCACCTCGACCATCTCCACCACGTTGCCCTCGGGGTCCTTGATGTAGGCAAAGCTGCCGATGGTGCCCGAACCCATGTCCACGCGCGTGGGCGGGTGGTAAAGCTCCGCCCCCCGTGAAATGAGATCGTTCACCGTAGCGGCGAGATCGTTGACGTCAAAGGCCATCTCCATCAAACCCACGTCCCCCCATCTCCTGCCCTCGTAGATCGCCTTGCCTTTGTAACCCGGGGTGTGCACCAGCTTTACCACCGCCCTCTCCAGAAGCGGCAGTGAGCTTTCCCCCTCCGGTCTCTGGGCGAGTATGGCCATCTCCATCTCCCTGCCGCCGGTCACCGGGTCCATCTCCGGGATGCGGCCCTTGAACTCATGCAGCACCTCGCGGAAACCCAGCACCTCGGAATAAAAAGAGCGCGCCCTGCCCATATCGGACACCCCCACGGCGACGTGGCGCACGCCCCCCACTGCGGGGCGCTTTCCCCCTTCCACCTCCACCAGCTGCACGAGAAGGCCGTCGGGATCCCGCAGGTAAGCATACCGCTCCCTCGCGCCGCAACCGAGCTCCATGCTCCTAACCGGGGTGAGGAACTCCACCCCCCTGCTCTTCAGGTCCAGATAGAGGCGCTCCAGCATATAAGCCTTGAGTCCGACCTCCAGGTATCCGAGGTCTCCCCACTGCACGGGCTCTGCGGGCTCGAGGGGGCGTGTGGAGGTATGCTCGATGAGCTCGATGGCGCCCCCTCCCCCGATGTTCATCGCCATGAGCGCGCGCATCTCCACCAGGGCGCCAACGATAGGCGCCATCTCCTCGAGGTAGCTGGTCTGGTCGCTGAGCTTGATCCTAAAACCCATCAGCTCGCGGTAGAAGCGATAGCTGCGCTCGGTATCCCGCACCCCCATGCCCACATGCTGTAAAGCTGTTATCACCTTGCTCCTCCTCGCCTGTGTCCGCGACGCGAAGACGCGCGGCCTTCACCGCCGACATGCCGGCGCGATCCGACAGCGCTTTTATTCTAAGCCAGACGCGCTCAACGTGACAGGCTCGGGCTTCGAGGAACGGGAACGGGGCCATGTTTTTCAGGTAGAACATCTAAGGGAGAGTATCTTCTTGCCCATCGCATCTTCCGCCCCCTTTGGCTGAGGACCGCTTGGCCCCTCGATCCTTTCGGCGCGGAAGGCCCCTGTCGAAGCGCCGCGGCGTCATCGACCACGCCCCGCTGGC
>MU158569.1:0-811 GCA_015711875.1 Candidatus Solincola jinzensis
GGCGGTGCTGGAGTCGGGGGGATTCGCGGAGGCGGGCGAGGAGGGAAGGCGCATCGATGCCGCCTGCCGGGAGATAGCGGCCCGCACCGGCCTTCGCCTCTGGGGACCCAATTGCACCGGCCTGGTCAACACCGACCCCTTCATCTTCACCCCCTTCATGCGCGTGCCTAACGTGCACGAGAGGCTGAAGCCCGGCACCCTGGGGATCATCGCCCAGAGCGGCATGCTCGCGGCGGGCTTCATGCTGCAGTACGTCATCTCCGGCTATTTCACCGTCTCCAAGGCCTGCGCCATCGGCAACAAGATGGACGTGGACGAGGTGGAGGTGCTGCGCTACATGTCCTCCGATCCCAAGACGAGGGCGGTGGTGGCCTACCTGGAGTCCATCGTCGACGGCAGGGCCTTCCTTGAGGTGACGAGGGAGATGGCGGGGCGGAAGCCGCTGGTGGTGCTGAAAGGGGGTCGGTACGAGGAATCGGCAAGGGCTGCGCTTTCCCACACCGCCAGCCTGGCGGGCTCCGACGAGGTGGTGGACGGAGCCCTGCGGCAGGCGGGGGTGATAAGGGTGGACGATTTCCAGGAGCTCATGAACCTGGGCAAGGCTTTCTCGATCCATCCAGACCCCTTCCGCCTCTCCACCCCGGAAGGCGACCGCGTGGCGGTGGTAACGGTCACGGGCGGGGGAGGAGTGGTGCTCACCGACCTCCTGCGCACCGCGGGCCTCAAGGTGCCGGCGCTGCAGGCGCGCACCCTCGATTTTCTGCGCAGGGAGGTCTTCCCGGACTGGATGGCGCCTTCCAATCCCGTGGAC
>MU158569.1:821-2132 GCA_015711875.1 Candidatus Solincola jinzensis
AAGAACTCTCAGACCTTACAGGCATACCCTCCTTGGTTGCCATGGTTGCCAATACACCAGAGGAGGCAAAGATATACATAGACTTTTATCTTGAGACAACATATCGAGCAGAGAGGATTCAAGGCCTTCGGCGATTCCATCAAGGCGGTGCTGGCGGACGAGCGCGTGGACGGGGTGATCCTGCTGCCCTTCGCCTCGCGCATGATCGAGTACTTCCCCTTCGAGGAGATCGGCGAGGCGGTGCGGGAGAGCGGCAAGGCCATGGTCTCCTGGATGTTCGGGGACCTACGCTATTTCGACACCATGGAGGAGCGCCTGCGCGGCTTCGGGATACCCGTTTACAACGACCTCCACTCCTGCGTGCTGGCCATGAAGTCATACCTCTGTTTCTCGCGCAAGGCGAGGGGAAGAGCCGCGGGAGAGTAAGCCGCGCAGGCGGCGCGGAACCGCGCGGACTACTTTGCCGCCATCATCTTCCCGTGACTAATCCAGAGGGTAACCCTCGGTGTTGTGGCCTCCCACGATGCTCCCGTTGTAAAGGAAGTACACGGGGCGCTCGGCCATGATGGGGACATCGGAGGTCACCCGGATGGACACGTCCCCATGGGCGTTGTCGTGAACCCCGATCCCCAGGGCGTCGCCGTGCACGGCCACGGTGGCGCGGGAGCGCGCCTTCACCGTCAGCTCCTTGCGCACGTTGTTGCCGTCTCCGCATAGGTAGTCGAGGGTCACCCTGGCGGGGGCATCGCCGGGGTTCTGCAGGCACAGCCAGGTGTTGAAGCCCGGCCGCGTACAGCCCTCGGCGAACACCCAAGTGGTATGGGTCTGGGGAGAGCCGACCACGTTGTGCCCTCCGTCCCAGGCCCCGTTGTAGTTGAAGTACATGGGGCGCTCGGCCACCACCGGGCGGTCAGAGGTCACCCGGATGGACACGTCGCCGTGGGCGTTGTCGTGCACCCCGATGCCCAGGCTGTCGCCGTGCACGGCCACGGTGGCGCGGGAGCGCGCCTTCACCGTCAGCTCCCTGCGCACGTTGGCGCCGTCCCCGCACAGGTAATCCAGGGTTACCCTGGCGGGAGCGTCGCCGGGGTTCTGCAGGCACAGCCAGGTATGGAAGCCCGGCCGCGTGCAGCCCTCGGCGAAATACCATTCCATGGAGGGGGCGAAAGCTCCCATTACGTTGGAGCCGCCGTCCCAGGCCCCGTTGTAGTTGAAGTACATGGGGCGCTCGGCCACCACCGGCCGCTCCGAGGTCACCTTGATGGACACATCTCCGTGGTCGTTGTCGTGCGCTCCGATGCCCTCCGCGTC
>JACVJG010000566.1 GCA_015711875.1 Candidatus Solincola jinzensis
CCACCGCCTCGAGGAGGAGCTACTGGGCGACGAGAAGGAAAGGGCTGAGCACATCATGCTCGTGGACCTGGCCCGCAACGACCTGGGCAGGGTATGCGAGGCGGGGTCGGTGCGGGTGGAGCGCATGATGGAGGTGGAGAGGTTCTCCCACGTCATGCACCTGGTGAGCGAGGTCAGCGGGCGCATGAGGCGGGGCTGCGGAAACTTCGAGCTCCTGCGCTCCACGTTCCCCGCCGGCACCGTTTCGGGAGCCCCGAAGATCCGGGCATGCCAGATCATCGACGAGCTGGAGAAGGACAGGCGAGGTCCATACGCCGGGGCGGTGGGCTATATCTCCTACGGCGGCGACCTGGACACCTGCATCGCCATACGCACCATCGTGGCCAAGGACGGCCTCGCGCACGTCCAGGCAGGAGGCGGCGTGGTGGCGGATTCCGTGCCCTCCAGGGAATACGAGGAAAGCCGCAACAAGGCCCGTGCCCTCCTCCGCGCCATACGCCTCGCGGAGGCGAGGGAGGGGGTGCGGGTATGACAAGGGTACTGTTGATCGACAACTACGATTCCTTCACCTACAACCTCGCCCAGGCTCTAGAGGTCCTGGGGGCCGAGGTGGTGACGGTGCGCAACGATGCCGTGGCAGCCGGGGAACTCGCGTCCTTTTCCCCGACCCACCTCGTCATCTCCCCCGGCCCGGGAACCCCCGCGCACTCCGGCGTCACCCTCGACTCGGTGCGTATCTTCGCGGGCAAGATACCCGTCCTCGGGGTCTGCCTGGGACACCAGGCCATCGGGGAGTGCTTCGGGGCGCGCCTGGTGCGAGCCCCCAGGCCGGTTCACGGCAAGGTGTCGAGCATCGCCCACGACGGGGATACCATATACCAGGATCTGCAGAACCCCTTTCAGGCCACGCGCTACCATTCCCTGATGCTGGAAGGCGTGCGCCCTCCCCTGGAGATAAGCGCGCGCTCCGAGGACGGCCTGGTCATGGGGGTGCGACATCGCGGCCTGGGCATAGAAGGGGTGCAGTTCCATCCCGAGTCCATCCTCACTCCTGAGGGGATAAAGCTGCTGTCCAACTTCATATCCATGGAGGTGAACGGAAGGTGATACCCGAGGTCATCGCCAAGGTAGTGGAAGGCGAGCGCTTGAGCCTGGAAGAGGCGCGAGAGACGATGTCCAGCCTCATGCGGGGCGAGGCGAGCGACGCCCAGATAGCATCCTTGCTGACGGCCCTGCGCATGCGTGGCGAATCGGCTCAGGAGATCGCGGGCTTCGCACGCGCCATGCGCGATTCCGCCACCACCATCAGCCCGTCCGTCGCCCCGCTGGTGGACACCTGTGGCACCGGGGGGGACGGGCTCCTCACCTTCAACATCTCCACGGCCGCGGCCCTGGTCGCGGCGGGAGCGGGGGTATACGTGGCGAAGCACGGCAATCGCGGCGTCTCATCCCCCTGCGGAAGCGCCGATGTGCTGGAGGCCCTGGGCGTGAACATAGATATGGAGCCTTGCGAGGTGGAAGAATGCATAGAAAAAGTGGGGATAGGTTTCCTCTTCGCGCCCCGCTTTCATCCCGCCATGCGTCACGTCATGCGCGCCCGCCGCGAGATGGGGATTCCGACCGCCTTTAACCTCCTGGGGCCATTGGTGAACCCCGCGGGGGTACGTTCACAGGTGCTGGGAGTGGGAGTAGCGGACAAGGCGCCGCTCCTGGCGGCGGCGCTGGCGGAGATGGGCGTGGAGAGGGCCCTGGTAGTGCGCGGCGAGGACGGCATGGACGAGCTATCCATAACCACTGTCAGCAGAATATGGGATGTCAGAGCGGAAGGGGTGCGCGAATACGTGTGCGACCCCCGGGAGCTGGGGATAAGGCCCTCATCGCTTGCCGAGCTGGCGGGGGGAAGCGCGGCCGAGAACGCCCGCATTATCAGGGACGAGATCCTCGCTGGGGTGGAGGGGCCCAAACGTGACGCCACGCTGCTGAACGCCGCGGCCGCCTTGGTGGCCGCGGCCTTCGCTCTCGACGCCCTGCTGGGCGATCCCGAGGGATATCCTCATCCCGTGCGCCTGATGGGGTGGTGCGTCGAAAGGCTGGAGGCGGCGCTGGGCCAGCGCCACCCTGATGACCGC
>JACVJG010000567.1 GCA_015711875.1 Candidatus Solincola jinzensis
TCCTGGGATGTCTCCACCACCGTCACCTCGGACGCAGCGGTGGTGTGCGAGCGCGCCATGTACGGGGGGAACCGCGCCTGGGCCCACGACTCCATCGGGCATGCGCCCTGAACGCGCAAAGCCGAATGCATGACGTCAAGCGCCGGGCAATGGGGTCCCGAAGTCCGACAATATCCACATAAGAGATGGCCGCCTTGGAAAGCAGGGCCGTAGAAGGCGGAAACGGTCGGAGGCATCGCGTGGCGCGGCGCCCTCAGGGGATGGACGCGGCCTTACGGCGGATGGTGAAGGGAGGGCTGTGTGGAACGCGAAGCATGATATCTTTAACGGGGCAGCATGTCATAAAGTAACAACAGTAGAAAATAATGGCGTACGTTAAAGGAAGCACGGGATGGCCTTTATAATGTGTGCGGAGGCGGGTGAGCGGAAGGAAACGGGGGCGCGAGATGGAAGAGAGGTATATCCTGGTCAACGACGTGGGCACCACCGGGGTAAGGGCGGTGATCTTCGACCGTGAGACCAATGTGGTGGGTGAGGTGTACCGCGAGATACCGCAGATATTCCCCCATCCGGGATGGACGGAGCAGGACCCCTCCGTCCTCTTTGAGAGCTGCGTGGAAGTGACAAGAACGGCATTGCGGGAATCCGGCATCAAGCCCAAGGAGATATCCGCCATGGGCATCGCCACCCAGAGGGCCACCAGCACGATCTGGGACGCCGAGACGGGGGAGCCGGTCTACAACGCCATCACCTGGCAGGACACCAGGATGTCGGACGTCTGCGAGAAGATCAACCGCAGCGCCATGTTCAGGCTGCTGCACGTGTTGGGGGGAGCCTACCAGCGTTTGGCGCCCCTGAGCGAAAAGCTGCGCCGCAACCTGGTGGGCAAATTGCTCATCACCGCTGCCCACTTCACCGTGACTCCCGCGCAGTCCTCCGCTCACGCGCGCTGGGTGCTGGACAACGTGCCGGGCGCGGCGCAGAAGGCGGAGGCAGGAAAACTGCGCCTGGGAACCGTGGACACCTGGCTGGTATGGAACTACACCCGCGGCGCGGTGCACGCCACCGATTTCTCCAACGTCAGCGCCACCGGCCTATACGATCCCTTCGGCATGCGCTGGAGCCCCCTCCTGCTCAAGCCCTTCGGGCTTCCCGGCGGCCTGGTCTTCCCCGAGATCCGGGAGACGGCGGGCGACTTCGGGGTGACCGAGGCCTTCGGAGACCCCATCCCCATCCGCTGCGTGGTGGCGGACCAGCAGGCGGCTCTGTTCGGAGAGGCCTGTTTCGAGAGGGGAAGCGTGAAATGCACCAATGGCACCGGGAGCTTCATCGACGTGAACACCGGCGAGGAGCCCATGGCCTCCATCCACCGCCTCACCCCCCTTATCGCCTGGAAGATACAGGGAAAGACCACCTACATGATGGAGGGCATCATCTCCAGCGCCGGCTCCTCCATCCAGTGGCTGAGGGACAACCTGCAGATAATCAGGGACGCGGCGGAGTCGCAGGAGCTGGCCCAGGCCTGCGAGGACTGCGGCGGCGTATATGTTGTACCCGCTTTCACCGGGCTCACCGCGCCATACTGGGACCCTTACGCCCGCGGCACCGTCATCGGCCTCACCCGCGCCACCACCAAGGAGCAGGTGGTGAGGGCGACCCTGGAGTCCATCGCCTACCAGTGCAGGGACGTCATCGAGGCCATGCGCAGGGACACCGGCATGGAGTTGAAAAAGATCAGGGCGGATGGGGGAGCTTCTGCCAATGATTTCCTGCTTCAGTTCATGGCGGACATCCTGGACGCGGAGGTTGAGCGCCCGCGCATGCTCGAGGCCACTGCTCTGGGCGCCGCTTTCTTCGCCGGCATCGCGGCGGGGATATGGAGGTATCCCGACGACATCCTGCGCATCCGCGGGGTGGACCGCGTCTTCAAGCCCGGGATGGACGCAGCGACGCGCGAGAGGCTCTACGCCGGCTGGAAGAAGGCGGTGCAGCGCGCCTCCCACTGGGCCTGAATATTAATGGGGTCAGGCCCTGACTCAGGACCGAGAAGTATCAAGGGGGGAGATTCGCTCGCGAAAACCCCTTCGCCCGGCGCTGTCCGAATATTAATGGGGTCAGGCCCTGACT
>JACVJG010000568.1 GCA_015711875.1 Candidatus Solincola jinzensis
GCTCATGGTGGGCCTGGGAGGGATATACGTGGAGGTACTCAAAGACGTGAGCTTCCGCCTCGCGCCCGTGAGCGAGAGCGAGGCGGGTGAGATGCTGCGCGAGCTCAAGAGCTACTGGCTTCTGCGCGGCGCCCGTGGCGAGGCTCCCGCCGACATCGAGGCCGCCGAGGAATGCATACTCCGCGTCTCGCAACTGGTCACCGACTTCGAGGAGATAGCGGAACTCGATATCAACCCCCTGCGGGTGCTGGAGGACGGCAAAGGGTGCTTGGCAGCGGATGCCAGGATCGTTCTGAAGGAGTGAACGCCATGGTCAGCCTGTATCTCATCTCGGCCGCGGGTCTCTCCGGCCTACACACCATATGCATCGGGCTGGGGATGCGCATGCGCGATCAGGGGCTCAGGGTGGGTTACATGAAGCCCCTGGGCCACCGCTATTTTCAGGAAGAGGGAAGAGTAACGGACGAGGACGCCGCCTTCATGCGCAGCACCCTGGAGCTAAAGGAGGATCTTGACGACATATGCCCCGTGGTGATAACCCCGGAGCTGGTCAGGTCCAGCCTCAGGGGCGAGGGCGAGCCGGAAGCGCTGCGAGCGCGCATACGCGCAGCCTTCCAGCTCGTTAGCGCGGACAAGGACGTGGTGCTTTTGCAGGGCGCCTTTTCATCGGTGCAGGGCAGGTTCCTCGGCCTCTCGGCTTACCAGCTCACGCCCATACTCCAGGCCAAGGTGATCATGGTGGAGAGGTTCGACGACGCCTTCATGGGAGACAACGTCATGGCCGCCCGCGACGCCTTCGGCCGTGCCCTCATGGGGGTTATCTTCAACATGGTCACGCCCAACCGCGAGAGCTTCATAAAGGAGCTCCTGGCGCCGCGCCTGGAGGCGGAGGGCATCGCCATGCTGGGCTGCATGCCTCGCGACCACATGCTTTCCTCCATCAACGTGGGCGACCTGGCGCGCCAGCTCGGGGGCCGCGTCCTCTGCGGCGAGGAAGGGCTCGAAAACCTGGTGGAGGACGTGGTGGTGGGAGCCATGAGCACCGAACACGCCCTGGCCATCTTCCGCAGGCACCGCAACTTCTGTATGGTCACGGGTGGCGACCGCAGCGATATCCAGCTCGCCGCCATGGAAGCGGGAGCCCGCTGTATCGTGCTGTCAGGGAACCTCTATCCCACCAGCATCATCCTCAGCCGGGCGGAGGAGCTGGGCATCCCCGTCATCCTGGTGGGCACGGATACCTTTACCGCCGCCGACAGCGCGGAGATGATCATCCGCAGCGCGCGAACCCATGAGCCCGCGAAGCTAGCGCGCTTGAGAGAGCTGATGGAAAGCCATGTGGACCTCCCACGACTATACTCGCTGGCCGGCATAAGAACCGCGTAGGAAAAACTGTTGGCGAATAAACGCAATTGGCATGCTGCCCGCTATTGCGCGCGCCTTTTCCCGACGCACATGCCGTCAGCGATCGATGGCCACCAGGAGGGGATAAGGGTTCACTGCCGCCCCCCCGTTGGGGTGGAATTCGAAGTGCAGGTGGGGGCAGCCCCGCGCGTTGCCGGTATCGCCCACGTAGCCTATCACCTGCCCCGCGCTCACACGCCCGGATGCCGCGAAGCCCTGCAGGTGCATGTAGTAGTATAGATGCCCGTTATCGCCATAAAGGAAGATATAGAGGCCGGCGTTGCCTCCCCTGCGTTGAACCACCGTGCCGCTGGTAATGGCCACGCAGGGAGTGCCGTAATCGGCCATGATGTCGCACCCCTTGTGGGTGCGCCCCACGGAGCGCGGCGCCCCCCAGTCATTGACATAGCTGTGGGGGCCGGCGACCGGGAAGTAGAGGCCGTTGACGGGGCCGATGTTCCATCCGCCGCCACCGCCTCCCCCGCCGCTTCTACCACCCCCGCCGCCGTAGCGCGTGCTCAAGAGCGAGGCCACCTCGGCATCGATGCCGGCGAGGATGGCCTTCTGCTCGTTCAGCTTGCTCTGCACAGCGCTGCGCTGGCTCTGCAGGCTGTTGGAATAGGCCACGTACTCGGCCTTTGCGCTCTCAAGCTCCGCCCTCTTCGCCCATAACACCCCCATGAGGTCACGGGTGGCCTGCATGTCATAGGCGTCGTGTTTC
>JACVJG010000569.1 GCA_015711875.1 Candidatus Solincola jinzensis
GGGGCAGCATGGCGAAAACCGAGGGCGGGTATCCGCGCGTGGTGGGGGGCTCACCCACCGTGAGGCCCACCTCCCGCTGGGCCATGGCGAACCGGGTCACCGAGTCGAGCATGAAGAGGACGTCCAGGCCCTGGTCGCGGAAATGCTCCGCGATGCTGGTGGCCGCCAGCGCCGCCTTCAGCCTGATCATAGCGGGCTCGTCGCTGGTGGCCACCACCACCACCGAGCGCTCCAGTCCCTCCTCTCCCAGGTCTCGCTCTATGAACTCCCTTACCTCCCTGCCTCTCTCCCCCACCAGGGCGATGACGTTCACGTCCGCCTGGGTATAGCGAGCGATCATGCCCATAAGGGTGCTCTTTCCGACGCCGCTGCCCGCGAAGATGCCGATGCGCTGACCCTTGCCGCAGGTGAGCAGCCCGTCGATGGCCCTTACCCCCAGCCCCAGGGGCTCGCATATGCGTTTTCTGGCCAGCGGATGGGGAGGGTCGTTCTCCACCGCACGCATCTCGAAACGCCCTTCGAGAGGCCTGCCGTCCGCCGGCCTGCCCAGTCCGTCCAGAACCCGCCCCCTCAACGCCTCGCCCACGGGAACCCGCAGGGGCTTGCCCAGGGCCAGGACCTCGCATCCCGGGCCCACGCCATGCGGTGTGCTCAGGGGCATGAGCATCACCTTGCCCTCTTTAAAGCCCACCACTTCCGCCATGAGCAGGGTTTTGCCGCCGCGGTCCCTTATCACGCACAGCTCCCCTATGTAGCCTTCCGGCCCGCTGGCCTCTATGATCAGGCCCACCACCCTCTCCACCTTCCCCAGGTAGAGCAGGGGGTCGGTCTCCCTCACGCGCGCCATGGCGCGCCTGATACCTCCGCTTAAATAGTCCACGGCGGAGCGGTCAAACATCCCCTTCCCCCTCGCCCATCACCGACGACCTTATCCTCTCCACGCGTCGCCCCATGCGCGCGTCCACTATCCCCGAGGAGGTCTCTACCACACAGTCACCGACCCCCAGGCTCTCGTCCTCCACCAGGTCGAGCTCTCCCAGCTCCACCAGACTGGCCATTAGCTCCTTCCTTCCCTCCCTCAGCCTGCGGCAGTCCTCAGGGCTCAACCGCACCCGCAGCGACCTTTTATCGCCGGCCTTCTCGATGACCCTGCTCACCAGATTGCGCACCGCCTCCGGGTTGGCGGTTATCTCCTGCAGCGCCAGCTTCTCGGCTATCTCCAGCGCCAAAGCGGTTATCTCGCGCTCAAGCTCGCGCAGCATCTCCGACCTGCTGTTCTCGAGACCCCTGCGCACCGTCTCCAGCGCACCCGCGAGGCCGCGCAGCTCGCCCACCGCCTGCTCCCTTCCGTCCCGGTAACCGGCCTGGAATCCCTCGTTCCATCCCGCTTCCCTGGCCTTTTCCATCTCCTCCCGCAGGGCGAACTCCTGTCCCTCGCGAGCGGCGCACGTGCCCGGTGTCGCTTCCTCGGGCAAGCCCGCCTCCGGGAATACCGGCACGCGCCGCACTCCCATGACCTCGACCTGGCGCAGCACCCTTCCGTTATTTGCCACCCTGGGCGAAAACCACCCTTGATCCGCTTCCCATAGACCCATGGCCGACGACCTCACACCACGACCTCGTCATCCGCGCCCCTGGCGATGATTATCTCGCCCGCTTCCTCCAGTTTCCTGATTATGGCAACTATTCCCTGTTGCGCCTCCTCCACCTGCTTGAGGCGCACCGGGCCCATGTACTCGATCTCCTCCTCCAGCATCTCCGCCGCGCGCTCGGAGAGGTTCCTGGTTATCTTCTCGCGCACCTCCATGGAGGTCCCCTTGAGCGCCAGCGCCAGCTCCTTGGTCTCCACGTCCTGGAGCACCTTCTGCACCGCCACGTCGTCGAGGGTGACGATGTCCTCGAAGACGAACATCAGCTTCTTGACCTCCTCGGCCAGTTCGGGGTTCTTGTTCCCGAAGGCCTCGAGTATGCTCTTTTCCGTGGCGCGGTCCACGTTGTTGAGTATCTCCACCAGCGCCTTTATTCCGCCGCTCACCTCGTCGTCGATGCTGCGCATGAGCGAGCCCGCCAGTTTCTTCTCCAGCACGCGCTCGATGCTGTAGAC
>JACVJG010000570.1 GCA_015711875.1 Candidatus Solincola jinzensis
TCAGGGTCTGCGGCGTGATGGCCTCCACGTCCTGGGTGGTCATCCGCTCCTTCACCACCCGCTCCATGCGCGAAAGCCCTATGCGGACCTGGTTCTGGATCAGCTCTCCCACCGAGCGCACCCTGCGGTTGCCGAAATGGTCTATGTCATCTATCTCTTCGATGTCGTTCTGCACCACACTGAGCAGGTAGCGGATGGTGGCCACGATGTCCTCGAAGGTCAGGGTGGTGATGGAGAGGTCTATATCGAGTCCGAGCTTCTTGTTGAGCTTGTACCGCCCCACCCTCGCCAGGTCATAGCGCTTGCGATTGAAGAAGAGGTTTTCCAGCAGGGTATTGGCGGAATCGGCGGTGGGGGGCTCTCCTGGCCTCAGCTTGCGATAGATGTCGATGAGGGCGTCGTCCCGGCTTTTGGTGTGGTCCTTCTCAAGGGTGGCCTCGATAAGCGGGGAGCCGTCGAAGAAGGAGAGTATCTGGTCGTCGTCCTCGTATCCCAGGGCACGCATGAGCACCGTCACCGGCTGCTTGCGCTTGCGGTCGATCCTCACCCCGATGACGTCCCTCTTGTCGGTCTCGAACTCCAGCCAGGCACCCCGTGAGGGGATGATCTTGGCGTAGTACAGCTCCTTGTCCGTGGCCTTGTCCAACTCCTTGTCGAAGTAAACCCCCGGAGACCTTACCAGCTGGGATACCACCACGCGCTCGGTGCCGTTGATGATGAAGGTGCCGCGCTCGGTCATGAGAGGGAAGTCGCCCATGAAGACGACCTGTTCCTTGATCTCCCCCGTGTCCTTGTTGATGAAGCGCACGGTGACGAAGAGTGGCGAGGAATAGGTCATGTCCTTTTCCTTGCACTCGTCCACATCGTACTTGGGTTCCTGGAAATGGTGCTCTCCGAACTCGACCGCCAGGTTCGCCGTGTAGTTCTCTATGGGCGAGATATCCTCGAACACCTCCCGCAGCCCGTCGGTCCTGAACCATTCATACGACTTTTTCTGGATGTCGATGAGGTTCGGGACTTCTAGGATCTCCGGTATTTTGGCGAAGTTTCTTCTCACGCGAACGCCCTGGCTTTCGTTCACCGCTCACCTCACTCCTTTACCGCGATAAGGCGCAAAAATCCCTCCTAATACGCAAAACACTATAATATGATATATGGGAAATTATTGTCAAGGCCTGGGAGTTTTCCACTAACGTGGGCTGTTCCGCCAGCTCAACGCTCATGGAAAAAACTTATCACCGTTCGCATCAGCCCGCAATTCCCTGCGCTGGTTCGCTGCATCGCTCATGCTCTTACCCTGCCCACGCCTCGCTCCCCCAGCGGATAGTAACTCCATTGGGACTTGGTGCCCGCGGATCCTGTGGGACCTCTCGAAACCACAGGCGTAGCTCCTCTCACCAACCAGCTGGTCGAGGTCCCTGGCCGCACAGGCATCCTTGAAGATCCAAGGCCCGTGCCTGTCGGCCCGTGTCCTGCGCAATACATGGACGTTCTCCTTGGAGAAAGGGGGGCAACGCGCTCCACGATTCCCAACAGGTCTTTTCCCGCCTCCATTAATGCGAGAACCTTTGCCCTCAAGGCCGTCACGTTTGAGGGGGATGCGGCGTGGGAAGCCGCCGATCAGGCGATGCCCGTCAGACTATACCTGCCGCCGTTCCAACCCGCGTAGCCTGCAAACCACCACTATCAGGCTACTGCGGGCTGAACTTGATCACTCGGTCATAGAGGATCTCGTACCAGAACGGCCCGGTCTTGGTGGCCTGCTCCAGGTAAAGGCGGAAGCCGACGAATGCCGGGGTGTCGAGAGGTATCCCGTAGGCGCCGGGGCCCGTGGGCACGACGACGCAGTTCGGGTCACCCGCGGGGTCGCGTGCTATCTTGCAGACATAGAGGTAGCGAGCGGCGGGGTTGCCCGGCAGGTATTCCTCGGCCGTCCCCTCCAGGCTGACGTTATCCCTCCCGGCGACTCCGTTGAGGATATCCGCTCCGTAGATGGAGAGGTTGTTGTAGGTCGTCCGCTCTCCCATGGAATGGTTAACGCCGTAGACTATGACGAACTCCCGCGGGTCGTTCCCCAGGGTGAACTGGTCGCTGAGGAGGTAC
>JACVJG010000571.1 GCA_015711875.1 Candidatus Solincola jinzensis
CACGACGCCAGGGATTTCCAGGCCTTTCCGGGCAGGGGGGTGGCGGCCAGGATCGGCGACACCGAGATAAGGCTGGGCAACGCCGCTTTCGCGGCCGAGAGCGGCGTTGCGACGGCGGTTCTGGAATGGGAGGCGGAGAGGCTGGCGGGAGAGGGAAAGACGGTGGTATACGTCATCGCCGGCGGGGCTTTAGGCGGGATGGTGGCGGTAGCGGACACCATCAAGCCCATGGCGGCGGAGGCGGTCAGTGCCCTGCGTGGCATGGGGGTAGAGGTGGCCATGATCAGCGGTGACCGGCGATCCACCGCGGAGGCCGTGGCCAGGGAGGTGGGTATCGACCGCGTGCTGGCGGAGGTGCTGCCCGCGGAAAAGGCGGCGGAGATCGAGCGCATCCAGGCGGAGGGAAAGGTGGTGGCCATGGTGGGGGACGGCATCAACGACGCGCCCGCGCTGGCGCGGGCGGATATCGGCATCGCCATCGGCAGCGGCACCGATGTGGCCCTCGAGACCTCCGACATCACCCTTATCTCGGATGACCTTCGCAAGGTGGCCACCGCTATCTCCCTGTCACGTTCAACCCTTCGCACCATCAGGCAGAACCTCTTCTGGGCCTTTTTCTACAACGTCATCGGCATACCGCTGGCGGCGGGGGTGCTGTATCCCGCCTGGGGGCTTCTGCTCAACCCCATATACGCGGCCGCGGCCATGGCCTTCAGTTCCGTGTCCGTGATCAGCAACTCCCTGCGCCTGCGACGGTTCCGCGAGGATCGGGCGGAGCGGGGATGGAAGGTCGCTGGCCGGGGCGAGGGCGGCGCGGCGGACCGTCGGGAAAAGAAGGGAGGAGAGGAGATGTTCGGAAAGGCCATCGACCCGGTGTGCGGGATGAAGGTCGACAAGAAGAGCGCGGCGGCGACCTCCGAGTACAAGGGGAAGACCGTTTATTTCTGCAACCGGGCATGCAAGGAGGAGTTCGACCGGGACCCCGAAAAGTATTTCTCCCGCGCCAGGGGCTAGGGGCCCGGCAGTCGGTATGGCGGCCCGGCAGGAAGGGACCTCTTTGCTTTTCATGCCCGTGAGGCAAGCTTTGTGTTTTGCTTGAGGCAGCGGTTTCGCCCCCTTGGGGCAGCTGGCTGCGGCCGGTCGCCCGGTCTTTCTCCGCCTGTGAGCCGTTCGCGAATGGCGTGGATTTCATCTATGCTTGATAATTGATAGATGCCCTCTCCCTTGGGCCAGGAGCCGGGCGCATGCCCGTGGCGTGAGCCCATGGCCTCGGGCGCTAGTGGCGGGCGAAGTGCTATGCGGAGGCGGGAGGTCGGAGGTTTACGGAGTGCGCGTGTAGCGACCGCGATGCCGCGCATGGGAGGTGTGGGTTGAAAGGAGACGAGTTCGAGGCGGGGCGTTCGCCCGCAGACCTCTCGGAGCATTTCCATTTCCAGGCCGCCACGCACGGGAAAGCAGAGGAGGGCACGGTGGTCTCCGTGCACGGCGAGGTGGCGAAGGTGTTGATGCGACGCGGGCGCGCTTGCGAAGGCTGCGGCTCCTGTTGCGTGAGGCTTGACGAGGACACCATGCTCGCGGATGCGGTCAACCGCGTGGGCGCGAAGCCGGGTGACCGCGTGCTGGTGGGACTTCCGCAGAGCCTTTCCATCCGCGCCGCCTATATACTTTACGGGGTGCCGTTGCTGTTTTTCCTCGCCGGACTGGGATTGGGCACCTTGATCAGCTCCGCTGCCCTGGACGGAGGATACAGCGCCCCTGTCTCCCTGGCCTGCGCCTTCGGCCTGCTCGCCCTTTCCTTTCTCCTCCTCTCGCGCTTTTACCGCACGGGCTCGCGAGCCGCGGCGCGCTACCGCCCCGTGATCACAAGGGTCCTGCGCTGAAAGGCTATCGCGCCCTCAACGGCGGTTCCCGTCGCGCCGCGAGGCGTCTTCGCGAGCCAGAGCGGAAGAAGGTGGGCATTGTCCCGGAGACGCGGCGCGACAATACCCATGGCGACCATGGCAGGAACCCGCCTCGCCCTTGCGGGACGCGACGATCCGCGCCGCGAGGCGTCTTCGCGAGCCAGAGCGGAAGAAGGTGGGCATTGTCCCGGAGAAGCGG
>JACVJG010000572.1 GCA_015711875.1 Candidatus Solincola jinzensis
TCAGGCAACGATAGGATAGCCCGCCTTCACCATGAGGGGTTATTCCTGCCCTCAACCCGCGCCGTCCAGCCGGCGAGAGGCGATGATGTCCACGCCGGTGCCGAGGATGTCGGGATAGATGACCTGGCCGTCAGCGACGGGCGCGTCCACGGTGAGCTTGGACAGGGTACGCACCGCCTCTTTTACCAGGGCCTTGGGGATGGGCGCCGAACTCACCACCGGCAGGAGGGGCAACACGCCGCCCTTGACCCTCACGGTGGTGCTCACGGTTCGGCGCGGGTTGCGGAACTCCTCCACGGCGTATTTCTCCCCCGTCCTGCAGTCGGCGCCTCCCACCTCGAGGACCTCGCCGTCCTCCTCCACCAGGGTCAGCCCGCAGCTCAGGGGGCAGTTTATGCAGGTGAACTCGTGTTGCCTCTTCATCCTAACCCTCTTCTTCCGAGGCCACTTCTATGGTGATCTCCCGCGTCCCGCCGCGCCCCCCTCCCGCCTCCACGGAAGCATGCACCATCTCCGGGGGCCTCACCATTTTCGCCTTGCGCGAATAGACCGCCTCCCCTCCCGCCAGCACCCTGGCCCGCACCGCCCTCTCTGGATGGGCCACGCGGAAAAAGAAATCCGCTCCGCGCTCTGGCCTGCGGATGAGCTGCGGCACCACGAACTTCACGTTCCGCCCCGCTTGGACGTGGATGGGCGCCGTCCTCTCCAGGCCCTCCAGCACGAACTCCGCCGCCGCCCGGCCGGCGATCTCGGCGGTGCGCGTCACCCAGTCAACGAGGTCGAAAACGCACACCACGTTGCCACAGGCGAAGATGCCGTCCACCGAGGTATGCATGCTCTCGTCCACCACCGGCCCTCCCGTGAGGGGATCCAGAAGCACTCCCGCCTGCTTGGAGAGCTCGTTCTCGGGGATGAGGCCCACCGAGAGCACCAGGGCGTCGCAGGGCACGCGGCGCTCCGTCTCCTTCAACGGCTTAAGGTTTTCGTCCACTCGCGCCACTGTCACTGCCTCCACCCTTTTTCTTCCATGGATGAAGGTGACGGTGTGCGAGAGGTGCAGCGGGATGTCGTAGTCGCGCAGGCACTGCACCACGTTGCGGGTCAGCCCGCCGGGATGGTCCATGATCTCGTAGACCCCCTCCACCTCCGCCCCCTCCAGGGTGAAGCGGCGGGCCATGATCAGGCCGATATCCCCCGAGCCCAGGATGACCACCCGCCGCCCCGGCATGAGCCCCTCGATGTTGATATCCCGCTGGGCGGCCCCGGCGCAGATGACCCCCGCGGGACGGTAACCGGGGATCATCACCTGGTGGCGCGTGCGTTCGCGGCACCCCATGGCCAGCACTATGGAAGCGGGTTCCAGCTCGAAGGCGCCGTCCCGGGGGTTGACGGCGGTGATGCGCCGGTCCCCCCGCATCTCCAGCACCATGGTGTTCAGCTTGACCTCGATGCCCGCCCTCTCCACGCGGTCGATGAAGCGCTGGGCATACTGCGGGCCGGTGAGCACCTGGCCGAAGACGATGGAGCCGAAGCCGTCGTGGATGCACTGCGGCAGGATGCCCCCCAGCTCGAAGTCCCTTTCCAGGAGCATGACGTCGGAAAGCCCAGCCTCGCGCGCCGCCAGCGCCGCCCCCAGCCCGGCGGGGCCGGCGCCGATGACCACGCACTGGGGCTTACGCACTTCGCTCATTTCTTACCTCTCTCATTCTGGCGAATGAACCGTTGACGGCAAGGGCTTCCTCATCGCTCCTCCTCGCGGCAAGGATCCGCCACGGGCAAATGGTCGCGGCGATCATGCGTCCTTCCTCAAAGGGGCCATGCCCGGCCCCGAGCAGTTCCGAAACGGCCGCCTTCCCCATCAACGCATCCCTTCCATTTACGCAGGCAATTATTTCCCAGTCCGGCATAAGTACCTTCTTACTTTCCTCCGCCTCCCAGGAACTCCTTGACCGCGCCCAGGAAAACGGGCGAGCCCTCGCCGTCCTTTGTGACCTCGGTCACGGAGATACCCAGCTCGCGCGCGAGGATGGCGGCCACGCGGTTATGGCAGAAGCCGCCCTGGCAACGCCCCATACCGGTGCGGGTGCGTCGCTTCACC
>JACVJG010000573.1 GCA_015711875.1 Candidatus Solincola jinzensis
GTCAGGACGGTGCTTCAGGACGGAAGCCGGCGCTTCCCGCGAGGGCGAAAGCCGCGGAGGTGATCTATGGCCGATCCGTCTCGCCGCCAGGCGCTTATGGAGGTCACTGATACGCCAAAAGATAAGGGCGCGGGAGGAATCATTGGGCGGAGTTCTCGTCGCGTCGAAGGTTGGAGAAGGAGGGATTAGATGGCGGCAAACGAGGTCAAGGAATACGAAGCCCTGGTAAACCGGGTGGCGGGCATCTTCGGGTTGCTGAAGTACTTCCCCGACGACATGAGCGACGAGGAGGTGGAGGGGATACTGCATATCCTGCCCGCGGACATGGCCACCACCATCGGGGCGGTGATGGCCCCGCGCATCCGTCGCGTGAGCATCGCCTTCCTCAAGGGCTTCCAGCAGTGGCTGGACGGCGCGCTGGCCGCCAAAGCGCAGGGCAAGAAGATCATCCTGGTGCCCTTCAATTTCCCACCCGAGTTCGTGTACTGCTTCAAAAACGCACACCCCCTCACCAGCGAGGTGTTCACCGTGGCCGGGGTGGCTTCCCTGGAGGGGCAGGGGGAGAGATACTGGGACTTCGCCATGGGGCTGGGGCTGCCGGACTATCTCTGCTCCGCCAACACCATCGAGCTGGGGTCGGCCCTCACCCAGGCCGACTTCGAGCCCGACGCGGTGATCTCCGCCGCCCCTGGCAGCTGCGACGCCAACTCCAAGATCCACGAATTCGTGGCGCGCTACCTGGGGGTGCCGCAGTTCCTGCTGGACAAACCGGTGGACGATTCGCCGCGGGGGCGCCGCGCCTATCGCACCTATTTCCGCTCCCTGGTGAGGGACCTGGAGGAGTTCCTGGGCGAGGAGCTGGAAGAGGAGCGCATGCGCGAGGTGCTCACCCTCGCCAACCAGGCCACGCGGCTCTACTATGACCTCTGGGAGCTGCGCAAGGCACGCCCCAACCCCTGCCCCAACATCTTCACCCTCTACGCCTACGGCGTCCGCTACACCCTGTGGGGGACGGATAGCGCGGTGCGGGTGCTGCGGCTGATGCTGGAGACGGTGAAGGAGCGCCTGGACAAGGGCATGTACCCCAGCCAGGAGGAGGTCGCCCGCTGCTTCTGGATATACACCTACTACTACTGGGACTGGTACGGCTTCTTCAACCGCATGGAGGAGCGGGGCATAACCGTGCTGGGCGACCTGTTGGGCTCCTTTTTCTTCCAACCGGTGGACACCTCCAGCAAGGATAGCATGATCGACGGGCTGGCGGACACCTGCTGGGACTACGCCATGACGCGGCAAGTGGGGGCGGAATCCATGTCCGCGCAGTGGCTGGAGGACATATCCTACTGGACCTCGCAGCTCGACGCCGATGCCTGCATCTACTGCGGACACCACTCCTGCAAGCAGACCTGGAGCGTCTTCTCGCTGGTGCGGGGGGAGATCATGAAGCGCGCCAAGCTCCCCACCCTCATGCTGCAGGGCGATTCCTGGATCCGGCGCATGACCCCCATGAGCGTCCTGGACGAGCAGATCGACGAGTTCGTGGCCACGGTGCTCAAGCGCAAGCGCACCACCCCCGCCCGCCAGGTCGGCTGACCCCGGGCACCGGGCGAGGACTTGCCTGGTGCCCGGGATGCCGGGACAATGCGCGGGCATATCGGCGGAGCCTTGAAATGCTGCCCGGAAAACATATATAGAAGAGGAGCCGCCTCATGGCTGGGAGAAGCGCCCATTTCAGGCAACTGAACCCGATCCCCTTCACCCTCTGTCGCCGTGCGCCGGAAACGCCGGCTTAGTGTTGACGGGTGTGACCTGCCGACCGTAAAGCAGCCATCCTGAGCGCCGTCAAGGGACGGCCCCGGTTACTGAGGTATGGTTCAAGGCCTGACCACGATGCTTGATAAGGCGCGATTCAAGGCCTGACCTCACTGTCCGAGGAGGCCGTGCTGAGGAAGATCTTGACCGCGGCGGTGCGGGAGTTCACGCCCAGCTTGCGGAAGATACTGGAAACCGCTTTTTCCACCGTCTTGGGCGAGACGAAAAGACTTCTCCCGATCTCCTTGTTGCTCATGCCCTCGCTCATCAGCTCCAGCACCTC
>JACVJG010000574.1 GCA_015711875.1 Candidatus Solincola jinzensis
ATCCGCTGCGTGGTGACCAAGGACACCATCGAGAAGGGTATCGAGCCCACCCTGGTGACCTCGGCCGGCGACTACAAGGACGAGGAGAGCGCCTGAGCGCAGGGTCGAAGACCGAAGGCTGAAGGCGCCCTGTCTTTTCGCTCTCTGGTCCTTTGATGACTGACTGCCTTCCTCCTGGCCTTCAACGGCGAGCTCCGCACGGTGTTTTTCAGCCCGGAGCGCGCGTAAGAGGGCTCCCCGCTGGCACCCTGCGGCGGGGGCCGTACTTTATATCGCATACGGCCTCACCTTTTGTTCTCTGCCAGGGATTTCCGTACAAACGCCGGTATGGTCCCGGGAACTCACCTCGCTCGCCGGAGAGCGCAAAGCGGTCTTTTCCCGCCGCGCTCGAAGTTGACTGAAGGAGACATACGGGTAAAATAAGAAATAGCCCTTGGGATTTTCTCCGTAGGCTAAGGGGTTGCCGGTAAAGGCAGGGAGAGCGCCTTAAGGCTTGCTGCTTTGTTCGTTCCATATAGACCGCAGGGATATCGAGGCGCCTTCCGGAGACTGTCTGATTTCTGATGGGGGGTTGATTCTGAAGGCGCGCGATGTGTCGGCGCCAACCTTCTTGGACACACCTCGGACACGCATCCCGCCGCTCGGTGTTTAAAGCCAATTTTCTTGAAAACCATATTTCATTGCTGGCCCTGCTGCTGCTCGTGCGCATCCATTTGACGGCGGCGCGAGGGCATCTTCGAAACCAGGCCTAGATCACCCGCGCTCCCGCCGCCATCGTCGGTGCGCCGTCCGCTCGCGACGCAGCGGCGCATCTGAGAAGGAGGTTGGGGATGAAGAGCCGGCTTTTCCCAGGATACAGGCGTGGTTTTGGGCGTGGCGCAGGGATGGCCCTGGCCTGCGCGCTGCTGGTGACGGCGGCGACGCTTCTCGCGGGGTTCGGGGTCGCCCCGAGTGCCGGGACGGCTTCCGCCGACGCCGACCCGTATGAGCCCAACGATTCTCTGGAGCAGGCCTATGGGCCCCTGGGCCTGGGCAGCTACGAGGCCTATATCGACCACGAGGAGGACCTGGATTTCTATTGCGTGGACGTGCCCGCCGGGTGCCGGGTGCTGCGCGTCTCCCTCACCGGCATCCCCGATTCCTGCGACTACGACCTGTTAATACTCGACGCCGGCGGGGAGTCGATAGCCGGTTCCAACAACGGGTCCAACCAGGACGAGCTGGTGCAGCTGCAGAACCCCGGGGAGGGAAGGTATTACATAGAGGTATATTCAGTCGAAGGCAGCTCCGGCAGCGACTCCTACGTCCTGGGCATAGGGCGGAGCGACCTGGTCACCGACCGCGTGTGGGAGAAGGTTGGCCCCTCCGGGATGTCGCCGCCGCTCTCCAGCTATTCCGTAGCCCAGGTGGAGGCGGCCAGCGCCTCCACGGCCTACGCGGTGCTGGACCCGCCGTCCGGGCAGAACGGCAAGGTACTCAAGACCACCGATTACGGCGACACCTGGCAGGTGTTCGGCCTTGCCCACCCTGAGCCCGACAAGGTCTTCGGCTGGACCCGGAACATCTCCGTGGTGAGCGGGCAGGAGGTGTGGGTGGGTAGCGTCTACACTCCGGGATACGGGGTCGCCAGGACCACCGACGGCGGAGAGAGCTGGGCCTATTCAGGCGCGCCCGCCTACATGCACGCCCTGGAGGCCACCAGCGACCTCGGCGCCTGGGACGGCAGTTTTTATTCGAGCGTCGGTTGCATCAACCGCACTGAAGACGGGGGCTTCAGCTGGGGAGACCCGGAGTTCGAGCGCGTCAACAGTTCCGTCCTGGATATCCATCAGCGCGATGGCGACGCCTGGGCAGTGGGCGCCCACGGCTACAGCGCCAATGTGCTGCACCGCGTCTACGACGAGGGACAGGGAAAATGGGGCTGGGCCGACGTGGCGCTCCCGGCGGGCGTGCCCCAAGCGCTTAACGGGGTCTGGAACGCGGGCGGGGGCGTGATTTGGGCCGCCGGCTACGACAAGGTCATCAAGACCGCCGACGGCGGCAACACCTGGTCGGTCTTCACCATGCCCCCGGGC
>JACVJG010000575.1 GCA_015711875.1 Candidatus Solincola jinzensis
GTGGTCGTATGTAACATGGTTGTCAACGCAGGGGGAAACGCAGATAAAGCGGGCCGCCCGAGGGGCGGCCCGCCATCCGCTTTGTTTCTCTGTCAAGCCGTGTAGAGGCGCCTTACCTCCACCGCCGTATCCTGGTAGCGCTCCTCCCAGATAGGGTCGGCCAGGCGCCCGTACTCCTCGCCGTACCGGTCGAGGTCGGGAGCGAGGTCGGTGAGTATGCCCTCGGCCTCTGGGTGGGTGGGCTTTGCCCCGCACTTATCCACGCATTCCCTGAGCACGTAGGGATGGTCTATGACCATGCAGGGACGGAGCAGGTTGGGGTGGTAGGGGGCGCGCTCGCGTATGGAGCGGAAGAAATCCGACTCCAGCACCTCCGAGAGGGATTTCTCCTTTATGTTGTCCACCGCGAAGTGCACGAACACGCAAGGCTCAACATCCCCGTTCTGGTTGATGTGCAGGTACTGGCGACCCGCCGCCAGGCATCCCCCCACGAGAGGCCCGTCGCACCAGAAATCGGAGATGAGCGCCCTTTTCTCCCGGCGCATGCGCGTGACGCGCTCCAGGCGCTGGATGCGCTGCTCGGGGGTGGTCATGAGCTCGAGGGAAGGCCGGGTACCGATGGGCATGTACTGGAAGTACCAGCCGATGAAGCAGCCCTTTTCCTCCATGTAGTAATCCACGAACTCCTCGCTGGTGAGCAGGTCGGAGTTGAAGCGGGTGACGGTGGCCGAGAAGCCGTACAGCGCCCTGGCCTCCTTGAGGTTGTCCATGGCCTTGAGCACCTTGTCGTACACTCCCTTGCCCCGCCGCGCGTCTGTCTCCTCTCCGTATCCCTCCACGGAGATGCAGGGGATGACGTTTCCCAGCTCCGCTATCCTGGCCGCCAGCTCGCGGTCGATGAGGGTGCCGTTGGTGTAGACCTGGAAGGTCACGTCGCGATGCTTTTCGAACATGCCCAGGAGGGGTTTATAGGAGAAGGGCTCTCCGCCGGAGATGACGATAAAGTAGATGCCCATCTCCTTGGCCTCGGTGAGCACGCGGTCGAGCACCTCGGGCGGCAGGTCGTCCTTTTTGGAGTACATGCCCGCATAGCACCCCACGCACTTGAGGTTGCAGCGCATGGTGGGGCTGATGACCAGCAGGAGAGGCGGGCTGTAGCCGTGCTCCCGCTCATAGGCCTCCCTCACCCGCGCCTTGTAGAAGAGGGCGTCGGTGAGGAAATTGATCGCCCCCCGGCGCACATTCCTGTGCAGCTCAGGCAGGCGGTTCTTCACCTGCAGGATGAGCGAACGCAGGAACTCCTGACCGTCGGGCCATTTGACCGTCCCCAGGAACTTCTCCGCGAAGGAGAGCAGTTTGTCGTCGGGGATGTTGGGAAGAACGAAGATTAAGCCGTTGATGGTCTTCTTGATGGCGTAATCCCTGATGACTGACACGTCCGGCATTGTTTTTCACCTCCTTTCCCTCGGTTTGAACGAACTTCTGATCCTCCTATCACCTCCCTTGAGATAACTCTTTCATGCTGCATGCCTTTCCTGAGCACGCCCTCCTCGGGCTATGCCTACACTGGATCTCCCGTGACGCAACCCGGGAGTCCATTGTCTCTTGATATTGCTTACTCGCAATATTCCCATAATCCTTCCTTTGATAACACGGCGGGCAACGGGGCAGCGGCTCCCGGGCGCTCCGTCCTTGCTTCCCTGCCTCTTATATACATAGCATAAACGGCGCCCGCGGGCTGAACATCGCCCGCGAAAGCGTCGGGCGCAGCTCGCGAAAAAGCGCCGGGGCTGCCTTACCTTCAGCGAAGAACGCAGGCCTTTCGCCCCTTCCCCTGCCGCCCTTAAACAGGCTATGTTCGGCGACACCTCATCCCCGGCGAAAAGTACGGCGCGAGCGCTCAGGCGCGGGGGTGCGCCTTGAGATATACCTCCCGGAGCCGCGCCCTGGTGACATGGGTGTAGACCTGGGTGGTGCTCACGCTGGCATGCCCGAGCAGCTCCTGGATGTGCCGGAGGTCAGCGCCGCTTTCCAGCAGGTGGGTAGCGTAGCTATGGCGCAGGGTGTGAGGGGTC
>JACVJG010000576.1 GCA_015711875.1 Candidatus Solincola jinzensis
TGACGACGATGTTCTCCACCCGGCAGCCCCGCAGAATGGTGGCCCCCATCTCCTGAGCCCTCTGGGCCAGACCGAGGGTTAAGGATATGGGGTTGACCTGGGCATCCAGGGGACAATAGGAACCGCCTTTCACCTCCTTGCCCACCTCGGGCAGGATCTTCTTGAGCTCGGCGGCGCTCAGGACCTCCACTTCCAGTCCCTCGGCGTTGAGGGCCTTGGCCCGTGACCGCAGCTCCTTCATCTGCTCCTGCGACGTGGCCAGTATCAGCCCTCCACAGGGGCGGTACTCTATGTCCACCTCCAGATCCTCGGCCAGGGATGGGAAGAGCTTGGCGCTTTCCACGGCCAGGCGCAAATGAGCCCCCAGGGTCTTGGTCTGCAAGGACAGGAAACCATCGCAGGCCCCTGAGGCCCCGCTGGCCAGGTCGTCCGCCTCCACGATCATGACCTCCGCTCCTTCCCGGCAGAGGTAGTAGGCGGTGGCGGCACCGATCACCCCTCCTCCGATGACAACGACCTCGGAGCTCATAATCTCAGTCATTTACTCCCCCCCAGACGTCCCAGTTTCACCGGACGCACCGGTGGACGGACCCTGAACATGCCCGTTTCCTCCTCAGGTCTCCGGGTGACCCTCGCCAATTCCGCACGCAGGTGTTCCTGACAATATATTCCCTGACAATACCCGAGTCCCACCCTCGAGGACCGGCGCAGCGCGGTGAGGGAACGGAATCCCATCTCCAGGAACCTCAACATCTCTTTCCTGGTGACGTCCTCACACCTGCAGACGGGGTAATCCTCCGGAAGACCGTACTCTTCAACCTCCTCGGGACTTCCCAATGAATCTTCTCGGAACCTCACTCCTCTCACCTTTAGGGCCCATTCCTCGGGTACCCTTATGGTGACCATCCAGGTGGGCCACCGGCCACCCGCTCTCCTGACCTTTACGATCTTCCCTTCCGCCAGGACTTTCCCTCTTTCGTCCACCGCCCAAGCCCTCTCGCCTTCCGCAATCCGCTTTTCCATCTCCCAGGGAACGGTCACCTCCGCCCGGCCGCGGCCCGCCCTGCGGTCCAGGAGGAATATGGCCATGCCCGGGCAAAGAGCCACGCACCTCCCGCATCCGTCGCATCTTCCGGGATCGTATACGGGTGGGGAACAGACGTCCTCCCCCACCCGTATGGCACCCCTGCGGCAGGCCTCCTCGCAGGGATTGCAGGGGATTTCCTGCCGGCAGTCCACCAAGGCCACCGGCCTTTCCCGGGCCTCCTCCCAGACCTTTTCCCAGTGACTGCCCGTCTCCTCCATCTTCGTCCCGCGCGCTCGACCCTTCAAACCGTCCGTCACCGAGAGGCAATCCTTCTCCTCGCCCCCGTCTTCACCGTTGTTCCCATCCGGCGGCCAGCCTCTCCTTGGCCTCCGCTCGAGGACGTCCCGCCTCGCCGCCCCTCAAGACGCGGAGACGCCGCTTCAACTCCTCTTTCCTGTTCCGAGCCTCCCTGGAAGACACGGCTCCCAGGTCCTCCGCCGCCGCTATACCAGCCAGCCTGCCTTCGTCCATGGCCACCGAGGCCTCTTCCACCCCGGCGGCATCGCCGGCCACGTAGACGCCGGGACGGTCGGTACGCATTTCACCGTCGTGCCAGGGCAGAAAGCCTCCCAGCTCCCGGACGAAGACCATGCGGCATCCCCGCATCGCCGCCAACTCCGCCTGCGGCGCCATGCCCACCGCAAGGCACAAGGTATCCGCATGAAACCTTTTCAACGTTCCACTTTCCAGGTCCTCCGCCACTACCGCTTCTACCCCGTCGAGGCCCTCGGCGGCCAGCAGGCGGTGCCTAAGGTAAAGGGGCACGCCTTCCCGTCTCACTCGGTTCTCGTGCACCTCGTAACCTCCCACTCGCTCCTCGATCTCCAGTATTCCCACCACCTCCATGCCCGCCTGCAGGAGCTGGTAGGCTACGATGAGGCCCACGTTTCCCGACCCCACCATGACGGCGCGTTTCCCCGGAAGCACCCCGTGCACGTTGACCAGGGTCTGGGCGGCACCCGCTCCCATCACCCCGGGAAGCGTCCAT
>JACVJG010000577.1 GCA_015711875.1 Candidatus Solincola jinzensis
CGGCGTGACCTTCGGGAACGTCCCCGGCGACCCCACCGACCCGGTGAGCTTTCTCAACCGCGCGGTGGTGGCCCAGAACATGGTCAACACCCTTAGGGCGGCGGGGTGCGAGGTGGTGGTGGCCCTGTCACATAGCGGCACCACCGAGGAGGAGAACCTGGCCAGTTTCGTCACCGGCATCGACGTCATCGTGGGCGGGCACAGCCATGACCTCAACTATCCTCCCATGGTGGCCGGGCCGGGAGGCACCATCATCGTGCAGGCGGGCTCCTATACCCGCTACCTAGGCGAGCTGGAGCTGGAATACGCCGGTGGCAAGGTCAGCGTGGTCAACGCCACCGCCATACCCATCGATGAATCCATAGCCACCGACCCCGACGTGGACGCGGCCATCGCGGCTTACAAGGCGGCCCTCGACGCCTTCGTGGGCCTCGACATCCTCGCGCCTTACGCCGAGACGGACGTGAACGGGGACGGCGGGTTCAACCTCAACGACAACCCACCTCTGGCCGAGAGCAACCTCGGCGACCTCATCACCGACTGCTTCATGATCGCGGCCATCCTGGCGGATCCCGGCAACCCGACCCGCATGGCCGTGGAAGGTAACGGCGTAATACGGGCGGGTATCCCCAAGGGAGGCAAGGGACGCTTCAGCTTCTACGATCTGCATCGCGCCTTCCCGCTGGGCATCGACCTCTCGGGCACCCAACCGGTGCCGCCGGGTTACCCTCTTGCCAGTTTTTACCTCTTCGGAGCGGAGATAATGGGAGCCCTTGAAGCAACCCTGGAGATGGGGCGTAACGACTTCTTCCTGCAAATGGCAGGAGCAAGATACCGCTACCGCCCGGCAGGGCCCGAGGGAGGCAAGATCACCGATTTCGAGGTCATCGACCCCAACGATCCCGAGGGAGGCTACGAGCCCATAAACCCCACCTCCCTGTACCGGCTGGTGACCAGCCAGTACGATGCCTATTTCCTTAGCGAGTTCGGTCTCACACCGCGCGACGCCAACGGGGCCCCCACCACCGTGGACGCCAGCCTTATCTACATCGGAGGGGCGCAGGTAAAGGGGTGGCAGGCCATGGCGCAGGCCGTGGCCATGATGCCCGACCTTGACGGGGACGGGCTCCGAAACATCCCTCTGGATTACAAGTATCCCCAGCTCAGGATACTGCAGGATGGCTGGTTCCTCGCCGAGGGCTCCACGGGCGGGGGAATGGAGACCTTTGTGCTAGTGCAGAACCCCGGCGACGCTGACACGCACGTCAACGTGAAGTTCCAGACCGGAACGGGGGAGGTAGCGCCTCCCGAGCTGCAGGGAGTGGATATCCCGGCCGGCTCGCGCCGCACCTTCAAGGCCAACGATTTCGTGCCTGACGATTTCGACGTCTCCACCAAGGTGGAGCCAATAGACGGCGAGGTGATCTGTGAGCGCGCCATGTACGGCGACGGACGCGCTTGGGCCCACGACTCCGTCGGGGCCACCGTCCCCGATCCCGCCCAGGAATGGTTCCTCGCCGAGGGCTCCACGGATGGGGGCATGGAGACATGGCTTCTGGTGCAGAACCCCTACGAATCCGCGGTGCACGTCAACGTCACCTTCCAGACCGGAGAAGGCCCCGTGGCCCCGCCGGACCTCCAGGGGGTGGAGATACCGGCCAGATCGCGCAGCACCTTCAACGTGGGGAGCTACGTCACCAGCTTCGACGTCTCCACCTACGTGGAGGCGGAGGACGGCAGGGTGATCTGCGAGCGCGCCATGTACGGCGACGGACGCGCCTGGGCCCACGATTCAATCGGCACATCGGTGGCCTCCCGCAACTGGTACCTGGCCGAGGGCTGCACGGCGGGGGATATGGAGACCTTCGTGCTGGTGCAGAACCCCAATCGCGAGGACGCGGTGGTGAATATAGAGTTCCACACCGACAACGGGCATATCGCGCCCGTGGAGCTTCAAGGGATCACCATCCCCGCTCTCTCCCGCCGCACCTTCAAGGTCAACGACTGGGTCACCAGCTATAACGTCTCTACCCATGTTGGATGCGTGAGCGGCGCGGTGGTCTGCGAGCGCGCC
>JACVJG010000578.1 GCA_015711875.1 Candidatus Solincola jinzensis
GCGGCCGCTGCCGGAGCCGGGACGCAGTCGGCGGACGGGGAGGGATGGATCATCGGCATCTACATGTCCCCCCTCGACGTCCACTTCAACTATGCGCCGGTGGCGGGCATCGTGGAGGAAGTCCTTCACACCCTTGCTCGCGTGAACCTGCCCATGGTGGACCTCTGGGAATACGTCCGGCTGACATATCTGCGCCGGGCCGTGGACCTCTTCGCCCAGCCCTTCCATTTGGAGAACGAGCGGAACACCATCTTCCTGACCGGGCGGCATATGCGCCTGGCCATGGTGGAGATCGCCGACCGCTTTGTGAACAAGATCACCTGCTTCGTCCGCCCCGGCCAGGCCGTGCGGGCCGGGGAGAAGGTGTCCTTCATCGCCCGCGGCTCCCAGGTCGATCTCCTCATCTTCCGCCGCGACGTGGAGATCCTCGTGCGCGTGGGCCAGCAGGTGTATGGAGCCCTGACCCCCGTGGCGCGTCTCCCAGAGCGCTGGGGCGATGCCGTGGCCGAGGCCGGCCTGCCCACGGCTGCCGGCGCAAAGGAGGAGGGGCTGTGAATGAGTGGCTGCGCCACCTGGTGGACCTGCCGCCCACCTTCGTCTACGGTGCCCTCTTTGGCCTTCTCCTCCTCGAGGGAACGGGGATGCCCCTCGTCCCCTTCGAGCCAGCCTTCCTGGCTGCTGGCGTGATGATCAGGGAGGGGCGGATGAGCCTGGCGGGCGCTTTGCTCGTCGGCACCGTTGCCCACCTGCTCGGCAATCTCGCCGGCTACCTGGCGGGGCAGCGGCTGGGCCTCGCCGCGCTGCACCTGCACGGCGAGCGCTTCGGCCTCTCCCGGGAGAGGATCGAGGCTGCCGCAGCCTGGCTGCGGCGGCGGGGCGGGCCGGCCACGTTGGTGAGCCGGTTCGTCGGCGTCCTCCGCACCCCGGCCATCCTCGGGGCGGGCGCGGCGGGCATGGACCTGCGTGCCTACGCCGCTTGGAGCCTGCTGGCCGGCTTCCTCTGGTGCCTGGCCTGGCTCGGCGGCGCCCTTCTCCTCGGCGCCCCGCTCCTTCGCTACCTCGAGCGGCTGGGTCTGCTTGGCCTTGCGGCCCTGGGCGCGGCCGCGGGTGGTTTCGCGGCCTGGCGCCTGCTTGAGCGGCGACGGATGGCGGGGAGGCCGCGGCCCCAGGCGGGATGAGACGAAGGTGCGCGACCTACCGCCTCGCGCCTCATCATCCTCCTTGGCCTCATGAGACGGTCTGCCAGAGGGATGATGTCCCCGTCAGGGGCGTCCCTCAAATTTGGGGGCGGGGACCGTTATCAAGGAGGAATCCCTCCCTTGGGGACGAAGTGAGGAGGGAAGCAACCCCTCCTTGACGGTGGCAGGGAGAAGGCGCAGGCCTGGGGAGATGAAAAGGCTCCATCCGTCCATTTGCTTGCGAGGTGGGCCAACGATGGCGTGCAACGACCCATCCCATCTTCGGCTTGAGGAGGTGCTGACGCAGAAGTTTGATTGGCTTTACCGTTGGAATGACCATCCCTCAAACCCGCTCATTGAAGCGACTGAAAAAGACGATTGGGTTGCTGACCCAACTTTGGTGATGCCAGAGGAAAGCCCAGACGGCAAATGGCATATGTTCTGTTCAGGAAAGGGCATAAAACATTTCGTCTCTGAAGACGGTCTTCGGTGGGATGATAGAGGCTTAGCGCTCCGGGAGGGATACTCGCCTTTTGTGTTCAAAGAGGGCGACACCTTCTGGCTTTTCTATCAAATCGGTTTGGGAAAGCCCAGGGAGACAGCGATCGTTTGCCGCTCATCCAAGGATTTGCAGGGTTGGACAGAAAGAAAAGTTGTTCTCGTCGGAGAACATGATTGGGAGAGGGGCATTCACGGCGAGCCCTATGTGCGCAATCCGTGTTTGGTTAAAGTGGGCTACGAATATTGGCTCTATTACAGCAGCGGTTATATCTTGCTCCCTGACACAGGTTACGAAGAGCCGTCTTATGTCTGCCTTGCTCGCTCAAAGGACATCCTCGGTCCATACCAAAAACACAACCAGCCAATCATCTCCCCAAGCCTTACAGACAAGTGGC
>JACVJG010000579.1 GCA_015711875.1 Candidatus Solincola jinzensis
CGCGGCAGGGTTCGCGGCGAGGTGAAGCAAGTCGAGGCAAGAACGGATGGGGACGGCAATGGGGCGGCAACGGAATAGAGGCCATATCGGAGCGGTGAGACCGGGTGAAAAAGCCGCGAGCAAAAGCCTCACCGCGGCGAGGTGAGGTAAGCGGGATGAGCGATAGGGGAAGTTGGCGGCAGGCCGGAAGCGAGGTGATAGAGGCATGGGCGAGATGACCTTCAAGGAGATGATGGAGAGGTTGGAGCGTATAACCTCTACCCTGGAAAAGGAAGACCTGGAGTTGGAGGAGGGTTTGCGCCTTTTCGAGGAAGGAGTGGGTCTGATAAGGGAGGCCAGGCAGCGCCTGGCGGCGGCAAGCGCGAAGGTGGAAAAGCTCATCGGATCCCTGGAGGAGGGGCTGGCCACGGAGAAATTCGAGCTGGAGGAGCCGGGCCAGCCCTAGCAAGGCAGGTTGGTCACAGAAGCGCGGATTAGGCTAAAGACATGTCATCCGAGTTTGGATCCCGGCCATTTTATAGCAATATATGGGAATATCAGCGCAAAGGAGCGGGCGATGAAATCCATCGCGTCATCAGAGTCCGGCAGAGACCATGGCGATCTCTAATCGACGCCAGTCGCTTCTCGCGGGAGCGATAACCAAACCCACCGTTCAACTCCAGCCTGGCCGAAACGGCGCCTGCACCTTGCCGCCTCGTCTCGCTTCCCGTAAGCGCAAGCCCGTTTTCCGTTTTCCCCCAGGATGGGAAGGACGAGCCGGTCTCCCGTTGTCGCCGGTTGTTTTCAGGAAAAGCGTGATCTATGTGCATTGTCGCTTGCCCGGCCAAGCCGAGACGGCACCGGTGCCTGGCGGTCAAAATGCCCTTACCTTAAGCGCATGGTCCGTTTCCGCCGCTGGCCGGAAAGCCTATATAATACTGGTGTCGTTGCCGGAACAGCCGGAGGCCGGAGGGCGTCAAAGCGTCATATGAAGAGGCAGGAAAGGCTCAAAGCGAGGAAACGCCGCAGGAGGCAGACCATCATCAAGGCGCTCGCGGCCCTGGTGCTGGTGGGCGGCTTGGTGGTAGGCATACTCAACTTCGACGTGGTGAAGATATGGGCCGGCAAGCATTATTTCAGGATGCGCTGGAAGGAAACCACCATCACCGAGGAGCAGGCTCCGGGTGTGAAGGACCGCCTCAGCAAATGGATAGACCCCTCCAAGAACCTCAACGTGCTCTTCATCGGCATCGACCGCGGCAGCGTGCCCGGCGAGGAGGGCTATACTCGCTCGGACGTCATGATCATCGCCTCGGTGAACGTGGAAAAGAAGAAAGCGGTGCTGGTCTCCATTCCGCGCGACACCCGCGTCACTATCCCCGGTTACGGCACGGAGAAGATAAACGCCGCCCACTCTCTCAAGGGCCCGGCGGGGGCCATTGACATCGTGGAGGAGATCTCGGGCCTGGAGATCAACGCCTACGCGGAGGTCGATTTCGAGGCCTTTAAGAACATCGTGGATGCCGTGGGAGGGGTGTACCTCCACCTCGATTACCCCATCCTCGACCCCAAGGTAGGCAGCTTGCCCAAAGGGGACGTGTTCCTCAACGGCGAGAGCGCCCTCATCCTGGTGCGCAGCCGCAACTTGCCGCGTGGCGACCTCGACCGCATAGAGAACCAGAAGAAGTTCCTTTCGGCGATGATGAAAAAAGTAGTGGAGGTAAAGGACCTGCAATCCCTGTTGAGGATTTTGGATGCGGCGGTGAAATACCTGGACACCACCCTGGAGCCCGACCTCATCTTCACCCTGGCGGAAGCCCTGCAGGGCATGCAGGTGGAGGACGTGGAGTTCGTGACCCTGCCGGGCGACGACCCTGTGCCCGCCGCCGGCCAGCCGTGGTATTACATACTGGACCAGGCGGAGGTCTCCCGCATATTCAGCAACATCGAGAAGTACTGCAGCAGCATGTCGCCGGAGGAACTGGCGCAGCAGGAGCAGCAAACGGCGACGAACATCCCCGAATCCGACGTGGACCGCTCGAAGGTGGATCTGGCGGTGCTCAACGGGGTGCGCTGGGAGGGAATGGC
>JACVJG010000580.1 GCA_015711875.1 Candidatus Solincola jinzensis
CTGGAGTTCTGCCGCGGGAAGATCGCCGACTACAAGGTGCCCGACTACGTGGTCATCTCAGAGACACCGCTGCCCATGAACCCCGGTGGCAAGATCATGAAGGACCGCCTGCGGGACGCCTAGGGGGGAACAGTACTCAACTCTGTGGGTGGGGGCGGGTGTTGCCGCGAAGCTGCCAAGAATCACCCGCCCCCGCGGTGCATGCGGCGGTCGAGGCCTCAGGTCAGGGCATGAGGTTGGCCAGCGAGAGGCCGAAAGCCATGTCGCCCTCTAGCTTTATCTTTCCCTGCATGAAAGCCATGGGCCCGTTGATCTCGCCCGTGGCCACCTGGGCGAGGTCCGCGGACTTGCCCATGATCTTTAGGCTGGGCTGAGACGCGCCATTGAACACGGCGGTCACGGGCATCACCCAGTCGCCGGGCATGGTTATCTCCAGGTCCACCGTGCCCTTGGCCTGGCTGACAGCATCGTACTGCCTGCGGCCCGTGAGGGAGGAGGCCATGTCCACCAGGGGACGGATGAAGTCCTCCCCGATGATCACATGAAGCATGGGGTTCTCCACCCCGCCGGGAGTAACGGTCACCTCCTTGGCGTCCTTGATGGAGATGCCGTAGACAAGGCTCTTCTCCCCCTTGAAGGTCAGCTGCAGCGTGAAAAGCGTTCCCTCCATGTCCGGGAGGGGCTTTTCCGCCAGCCGCTTTCCCACCAGGGACGGGATGTAGGATTCCAGGTACTCCTGGATGCCGACGGTGTTATCCGCCATCTCTTTTCCCCCTTTCTCCTTCTCGGATACAGGAACGGTCCGGTTCCGCAACCCGCTCGCGCTAAGCGGACCCTCCTGTCTCAGTCCCCGCCGCGGGAGCCCGCGTACCAGGGGTCGTGTCTGCGATCGAGCTTTTCCCCGCCGGGCTCGCAGAACGCCTGGCCCTTGCCCTCCAGGCGCCGCAGGGCACGTTCCACCTCTCCCATCTCCATTCCCAGGGAGGAGGCTATCTCTTCCGCGCTGGCCCCGGGGCATTCGCCGAGATACGTGAGCACCCTTTCCGCGCCCGTCTTGATCCTGCGCACCATCTCGCGTCCCTTCTCCGTGAGCTCCAGGCATTCGAGGGCGCGCTTTTCCTTTCTCCTTTCCAGGAAGGCGTCGATGTCCTCCTGGGTCACCACGTAGCGTTTGCCTACCCTGGCCGCCCGCAATTCCCCTTTGCGGATGTAATGCCGCACCGTCTGCACGTTTACGCCCAGTGTCTTGGCGACGTGGATGGTGTTCATATAGTTGCGCAACCCTGCCTCCGGTTTCCCTAACATGTTTTACGTTGTTTCACGTTGTATAATGTTATTTAACGTATATGTAAGTTATATGTCAAGTTATATGATTATGTGCAGCGTAGACGGGACCTGCTGGCGGCGGGCTCGCCGATGATTTATAAACGGCGAGATCAGTATGGCTCTACTTTGTCCCTTAACCCCACAGTAGAGAGTATAGGGTAACATGGCAATAAATGAGTTTACGAAATTCGTTGCACCGACAAACGATTGGGATGTAGCAATACCGGAATATAGCTAAAGATGCGGGTATTATTCCCAAACACCGAAGCGGCAAGACACCTGTTGTGAACTCGCAAGGTTACGATCCTCGGTCATACTGAAATCTCCGACGACGATCCGGTAAGACGATCAGGTATTATCTTGTGAGATCCTGGGTTTCCGCCATCCTTGTGGGGCGCGTTCCGGGCCGACCGAGAACTCGTTAAATGCGCGAAATCATCCATGATTTGCTAAAGAAAAGATTGATAGGGCATGGTTGGTCACACAAGGGTTAAGTTGCCACCCGCCTTGTCGCATTGTCGCCCTGACCCTGCGCGAAAAAGCGCATCGCTTTAGAGTAAACCGACCGTCTAGCCCCGTCGTGGGGCAGTTCGCTCACTTGTTCGCCAGCGCGAGGGCGCGCATAGCCCGTCGCATGGAGGGGAACACGGGCACCCCACCCTCCAGGAGGCGAGCGCGCAGGCGCCTTAGGACCTCCTCGAAGTGCAGGTCCTCTGCGCCTATGGCGCG
>JACVJG010000581.1 GCA_015711875.1 Candidatus Solincola jinzensis
GTGGTGCTGCGTAACCTCAAGCGCATTCTCGAGGTGGCTGGGAGCGGCATGGAAAAGGTGCTCGCGGTGAACGTCTATCTATCGCATATCGAGGATCTGCACGCGTTCAACGAGGTCTACGAGGAGTTCTTCCGGTCGCCTTTCCCCTCCCGCTCGGCGGTGGGGGTCGATCTCCCCGGGGGGTTCAGGGTCGAGCTCTCCGCCATCGCATACCGGGAATGACGGCGGGGTCTGCCCGTGCCCGCTCAGCGGCGGCCCATAGATGACCGCGGTGGACTTCGGCTTGAGGGCGTTGCCGGGAAAAAGCGCCCTTTTTCCGCCGCTTTCACGCGCTGGTGTCGGCGGCCGGACACCCCGGGGTGGCGGAGATGGAGGGCGAGGAAAAGGGCGATGAGACCGGGATAGGCATCCCGTGACAGACGAAAAAGGAGGGAGATGAGCAAGGTCTCGGTGGTAGCGGCGGGCGAGGATACGGCGAAGGCGGTGGAGCGCGTCTTCGAACCCTTCGGCGGCGTGAGGGAGGTGCTGGGCGGCAGGAAGGGCGTTTTCATCAAGGTCAACGCCGTGGATTACAAATCCCACAGCTTCACCGATCCCGCGGTGGTCTCGGCCACGGCGCGGCTGTTCAAAGCGGCGGGGGCGCGCGAGGTCTACGTGATGGAGAACTGTACCCAAGCGGCCTTCACGCGCCTGGTGTTCCGCGTCACGGGGCTGGAAAAGGCGGCCAGGGAAGCGGGAGCCAGACCGCTTTATCTGGACGAGGGCAGGCAGGCGGCGATACGCCTACCCACCCTAGGGTACGACGTGCATGTATCCCGCTGGGTGAAGGAGAAGCTGGTGGAGGAACGTGAGGACAACCTCTACCTGAACCTCCCAAAGCTCAAAACGCACTCCATGGGCACGGTCACCCTGGGGGTAAAGAACCAGTACGGCCTGATCATGCAGGGCGATCGTATAAGGGACCATAACTACAACCTGCATCGCAAGCTGGCCGACATCTACGCCGCGATCCGTCCGGACTTCACCCTCATCGAGGGCATATACGCCATGAACCATGGCCATGACCACCCGGAGGGGCTGGTGGAGAGGTGCGCCGAGCGCCTGGGGGTGCTGATAGGCGGCGACGACACCCTGGCGGTGGACGCGGTGGGATGCGACATCATGGGCATAGACCCCCGGGAGGTGCAGCACCTGAGGCTGGCGGCGGAGGGGGGGCTGGGAACCATAGACCTGGGCGAGATAGAGGTCATAGGAGACCCCGGGCCCTTCAGGCGGCGTTACACCAACGAGCTCCTTGACGTGTATCCTCCAGACGTGGCCATCATCGAGGGGAAGGAGAGGTGTTGCCCCGAAGGATGCAGCCTGAACACCCGCATGGTGCTGCAGTACCTTTACGTGGACCACGCCGGCCGGGGCGGTTTCAGCATCGTCATGGGCAAGGGGCTGGACCCCGGGAAGCTTGCTTCGCTGCGCGGGAGAATCCTGGTGGTGGGGGATTGCGCCTGCGACGAGGCCTATGAGGAGCTGGCGGGCAGGCTGGGGAAAAGAGCGGTGCGGGCTGCGCGCGGCTGCAACAACCTGCGGGATGTCCTGGGGGCCTTGACGCCGCTGATGGGCGTAAACCCCTTGAAGATGGTGCCGCTGCCTGCGCTGGAATCGCTGGTTTTGCTGGTGAGGGCCCGCCTGCGGGGCACTACGGCGCGCATCACTCCCATCATCCCCAGGGGCTGAAAGGCACGTCCTCCGGGGTGAGGCGATGGGGCTTGGCGTTTCCGCGCCGGGGCGTGGGCGGTCCGCTGGGTTGACGGCGCTGAGAACCCGTGATAGCCATGCCCAAAACCCCGGGATGATGATGTCCATGCCCAGGCCTAATCTCGTAGCGAGCTCCCCCTGGCCTTGGCGGTCACCGTGTCCGTGCGGCCTGGAGAGCAGCCGAGACGCCCGGGATACCTCATGATGAAGGGAATCGGCTCGCTTTCACGAAAACATGCCTGGCGGCTTTCCATGCAGTGAGGGAGAGCGCGCTAGGAAGTGGCGTTGCGGTGTCGAGG
>JACVJG010000582.1 GCA_015711875.1 Candidatus Solincola jinzensis
AAAGCCTCTCCCAGGAGGAGATCGACAGGCTGCTGAGGGAATCGCGCGGCGAAACGGGGGACACGGCGGGCGACGAGGAGGCTGCCGGCGGCGCGCCCGGGGAGGCGGCCTCGGAACAGGGACTGCCGCATGTCTCCGAGGTCCTCAGCGCCGATCAGATGGACGCGCTGGGAGAGTTCTACAACATCGCCATGGGGAAGGCGGCCACGGTCCTTTCGTCCATCCTTGGCAGGGCGGTCGACATCACCACCCCGGTGGTGAGCGTCGAGACCTGGGAGGGAGTGCGGGGAAAACACCCCGTGCCCAGCCTCCTGGTGATGATCGAGTACACGCAGGGGCTGGAGGGCACCAACGTGCTGGTGGTCACCCAGAGGGACGCCAACATCATCGCCAACATCATGGACGAGGAGGAAGGCGACCTCGGACAACCCCTGGACGAATACCGTCAGGGGGTGGTGGGGGAGGCCATGAACCAGATGATCGGGGGAGCGGTGGTCTCCATCGCGGATATGCTGGGCAGGGAGGTCGCCATCTCGCCGCCCACCCTTTTCCTCCTCGATCTCAGGGAGGACGCGGCGGCCCTTAAGAGCCCCTTCAAAGAGGACCCACTGGTCCAGATCGCCTTCAACTTCGAGGTCGAGGAGCTGGTGCACAGCGAGATGCTGCAGGTCATGAGCATGGACTTCGCCAAGCGCCTGGCCGACGAGATCATAGAGGAGGAAGAGGAATACGCTCCCGCGCCGGGGGGAGTGTCCGGTGAGGGCGAGAAGGCTGCAGCCGCCGTGGAGAAGCCGGCGGCCGAGGAGGCGTCGGAGCCCCCCGTGCAGGTCAAGAAGGCGGAGTTCCAGCCCGTCACCGGGGGCAACGGGGAGAGTGGCCACGGGGACGAGAACCTCGAGATCATCATGGATATCGAGGTGGAGGTGACGGTGGAGCTCGGACGCACCCAGATGAAGATAAAGGACGTGCTCGCCCTGGGGGAGGGCTCGGTGATAGAGCTGGACAAGCTGGTGGGAGAACCCATGGAGATATATGCCAACGACAAACTGATCGCGCGCGGCGAGGTGGTGGTGATAGAGGAGGACTTCGGCGTGCGCATCACCGAGATCGTCAAGAGCCGCACCCTGCAGGGCTCGCTCAATTGACGGCGGGCGTTGACTGTTGCCAGAGGGGAAGGCCTTGCGGTGGAACGCGTTATGAGCGGGGGCGCGGGATGGCACGAGGACGCAGGGCTATGCGGCAAAAGGGTGGCGGGAGCCCCGTCGACCTCAAGCGCTTCGGAGCAGGCGCAACGGGCCCCGCACCGTGCAGGCATTCCCATCGGAGGTTGCGATGAGCGAGCGTAGACCCGCAAGGAAAGCGCCATGGGCAACGAGGAGCCGGATAAGGGACACGCGTACGGGGAAAGCGGGCTTGTCACGAGCCCTCTGGGGTCTGGTAGGGCTCGCGGCGTTGCTGTTCGCTATGTCCATGCTCTCGGGACGCCTGCGCTCCTCGCGTTCCGCCGAGGAGAGCATCTCTCCCGTTCAGGAGGAAAGCGAACAGCTAGGCGCGCCGGGAATAGGCGAGGAGGCGGTTGGGGAGGAAAGGGCCGGAGCTTCCCCCGGCGATGCCGTTCCCGATTACGCGGGGGACGCGGCATCCCTTGAAAGCGCCGTCAACGGTGAGGGTGGGGGCGCTCCGGGAGACAAGACCGCCGCGACTGACGATGGGGAGACGGCCGGTGAAGGGTCTGTCGGGGAGGAGGGGAGCGCTCCCGGCGATGCGGCCTCCCCTGGCCATACCGCGGGCGGGGAGGGGGCTTACCCTTCCCTGCAAGGCGGCGGCGATGCCGTGCCGGACCTGGGCGGCTCCCTTATCAAGGTGGTCCTCAGCCTGGGGGTGGTGTTTCTTCTCGTCCTGGCGACGCGGGCGTTCCTTAAAAGGGTCCGCGCTAGGGAGGGACGGGTGAACGGGGATACCTACCTGAAGGTCCTCGGGTACACCAGGCTGGGGAACGGGACCGGCGTTCACGAGGTGCAGGTGGGGGAGCGGGTGTGGTTCATCGGCG
>MU158570.1:0-626 GCA_015711875.1 Candidatus Solincola jinzensis
GTCGATCTCGCCATAGAGGAGGAAGCGGATTTCCTTCTCATCGCGGGGGATCTCTACGACGGCGACTGGAGGGATTTCGGCACCGGGCTTTTCTTCGTATCGCGCATGGCCGAGCTCAGGGAGGCGGGCATAAGGGTATTCGTAGTCAGCGGCAACCATGACGCCGCGAACCGCATCACCAAAAGCCTCAGGCTCCCGGACAACGTCACCATGTTCCCCGCCGATGGGCCGCGCACGGTGCCCTTAGAGGACCTAGGGGTCGCCCTGCATGGGCAGAGCTACGCTAAAGCGGCCGTTGCCGATAATCTGGCGGCGAGATACCCCGGTCGCCTGATGGGCATGGTGAACATCGGCATCCTTCATACCGCCCTCACGGGCCGCGAGGGCCACGAGCCCTATGCCCCGTGCAAACCGGAGGAACTCGCGGCCAAGGAGTACGACTATTGGGCGCTCGGCCATGTCCACTCCAGGGAGGTGGTTTCGCGAGAGCCCTGGATCGTCTTTCCCGGCAACACCCAGGGGCGCAACGCGCGCGAGATGGGGCCCAAGGGATGCATGCTGGTCGAGGTGGACGGTGACGAGGTGGTCTCCGTCGAACCCAGGGAGCTCGATGTCATGCGCTGGGT
>MU158570.1:636-2042 GCA_015711875.1 Candidatus Solincola jinzensis
GAGGAGCGTGACGGCCTAGACGAGGTGCTGGACAGGGTGGCGTCCTTGCTGGATCGACTCTTCGCCGAGGAGACGGAGAGACTCCTGGCGGTGAGGGTGGTCTTGACCGGCGCGTGCGACGCGCACGGCAGGCTCCACGACCGGCGGGAGGCAGTGGAAAGCGAGATCCGCGCCCTGGCCATGGACCATGGGGGCGGGCGCGCCTGGATCGAGAGGGTAGTACTGATGACCTCCATGCCCCCTTCATATCCCTCTACGGGCGAGGAAGAGGGCTTTGCCGGGTTCTTGGACGCCATCTCGCGGTGGGAGCCGGACGAGGATATGCTGGGTGTCCTGGCCGCGGACCTTGGCCCCCTGAGAAAGAGGATGCCCACCGCCGTCGGCGAGCGCGGGGAGGCGGCGGACCTCGAGAGCACCGAGTCCCTGCGCGCTTTTTTCGCGCGGGGAAAGGCCGTCCTCATGGAGCGCATGCGGCATGGGGGTGAGGGGGCATGAGGGTAGCACGGCTGGACCTCTTGGCCTACGGGCCCTTCACCGCGGAGAGCATAGACTTCGGGCAGAACGGTTTAGACGTGGTGTACGGCCTCAACGAGGCGGGCAAAAGCTCAGCCCTGCGGGCTCTGGGGGCCCTGCTCTTCGGCATACCGGCCCGGACGTCGGACAACTTCATGCACGATTACAAAAACCTGCGCGTGGGCGGCAAGCTCGTCCTCTCCGACGGCAAGTCACTGGAGTTCCTGAGGAGGAAGGGAAACAAGAACACCCTGCTCGGCCCGGATGGAAAGACCCCCATCCCCGATGGCGCGCTTTCCGTTTTCCTCGGAGCGGTGGGGGAAGAGCTTTACGGCCAGCTCTTCGGCCTCGATCACCACACCCTGGTCGAGGGTGGCCGGGTCATCCTGGATGGGAAAGGCGAGCTGGGCGAGAGCCTGCTGGCGGCGGGCACGGGTGGCGCGAGCGTGAGGCGCCTGATGCAGGCCCTGGAGGAGGAGTGCGAGGCGCTTTTCAAGCCTCACAAGCGCTCCGCGTCCGGAAGTTCCATAAACTCCTTGCTGCTCGAATACGAGGCGGCCAGGAAGCGCATTGGTGAACTCTCCCTGTCCGCCGCTAAATGGGAGGAAATGGTAAGAGACCTTGAGCGGGCGGAGAAGGAACGTGAAGGGCTCGCCGCCCTCCTGGCTGAGCGGGCAAGCGAAAAAGAGCGCCTGGAGAGATTGTCCCATGCCCTGCCCGTCATCGCCCGCCGCTCGGACTTGCTCGAGAAGCTGGAGGCCCTCGGGGAGGTCGTTCAGCTCCCTGCGGATTTCGGGAAGCGGAGGCGAGAGGCCGAGGACCTTCTGCTCAGAGCGGGGAACGACCTGGAGAAGGCCTCCAGGGCAGTGGGGGCTCTGGAGGAAATAATAGGG
>JACVJG010000585.1 GCA_015711875.1 Candidatus Solincola jinzensis
ACCTGGGTCTCGCCGCTGTCCAGTGTGACCTCTACCGGGACGATCTCCCCGTCGAAATATCCCTCCTCGACGGCCTTGGCCGCCTTGAGGTGGCTTCCCAAAGACCAGCGGTCCATGTCCTCGCGGGTGCAGTTGGTGATGGAGAAGAGCTTCTCCGCCGTGAGCCCCATGCTCATGGCCGTCTGCATATCAAGATCCTTGAGGCGTTCCTCGGTGAAGAGGCGGGGGTTGGCCATCATGAGGTCGGGGTTGAAGCGCGGGTCCAGGGCTACGTGGGTCATGTGCTCCATGCCGCAGGCGAGCACGATGTCCGACATGTCCAGCATGATCTCCATGGCCCCCTGGTGCAGGGCGGACATGCCGGAGATGCATACGCGGTCGGTGCCCTGGGCCGGCACGGTGACCGGCAGCCCGGCCAGGAAGACGACGGTGCGCCCGCCCATGAGGTAGTTCTCCTTCATCTGCAGGGCGCATCCGGTGATGACGTCGCCGATCTCCTCCGGCTTGACGCCGTTCTTGGCGACGATCCTCTCCACCAGCATGGCGCACATGTCGTCCATGCGCAGCTTGTTGTAGGCATCCCGTTCCGGCTGGTTGGGTCGGGAACGCGAGAAGGGGACGCGCAGCATGTCCACGATCACTACTTCAGCCATGTTCTTACCTCCCTGCTCTAAGCTGGCTACGTGTGGCTTTTACCGGGATTAAGCCGCCAAGAAATTATCAGAAACGAGAAGGTGAGGCAAGCGTTAAATCTGGAAGCTTTATCGCGGAAATATGCCCCCCAAGGTCGCTGTCCAGTAGCGTATAAACGATTGTGACTCTGTTTTAGCCAACCTCTGGACATGAAGCAGAGCAATAAACAGCCTTCCTCTTGCAAGGTAAGCAAGCAAACAAGGAGGAAGGCTATGTCGAAACGAGATGAGAATGTGGACGGGAAAGTAGGCAGAGATCCCACGTCGGTCGGCGCCGCCCTTGCGGGCTTGGCGGATCATGAAGGGATATTTTACCAGGATACTACCAGGATGCGGCAGCTGCTTTTTCCGCGCGGCGCCAGCTCCGCCTGAGGGGGCGTGCGGGGTACGTTGCGCTGGTATAATTAGTGCCCAAGTACATAATCCGGCGCTCGGTTTCGGAAAGCAGGGAGGCGGAAAGTCGATGATAGCGCATCTGGATCACGGCACCAGGCTTCATGCCCGCATACCCTTCCCGTTCAACGTCATGGGGAGCAAGTACGAGTACGTGCTCATGAAGGTGCTGGGGAAACTCACCGATATGGACTGGATATACCGCCACCGCGCCGCTAAAGGCCTGGTCGATATGCTGGCCAACCGCGTGGTGCTCCCCCTCATCCACGGCGAGGTGCTCAACCCGGACGAGGTGGAGAACATGGTGCTGCGGCTGGAGGCCGAGGGCCACGTCATGGCCCTCGGTACCTGCGAGTGCCGCCACGGCATGAACATGCTCGAGGAGGAGGAAGTGGAAGGGCGAGACCCCAACCTCACCTGCGTGATGATCGGGGACTGGGGAAGGGGCCACCTTTATGCCTATCCGCGGCAGTACCGACACACCTCGGCGCGGGAGCTCGTGGACCTGGCCAGGTTCTGGCACCGCAACGGGCGCGTGCTCACCGCCTGGGGATGCAGCGATCTCCACGGCTTCCTGATCTCCTACTGCCACTGCCACCCGGATTACTGCGTGCCGCTGCGCAACCAGCTCAAGAGGGGAAACCGCGTCTTTTATCCAGGCTACAATTTCGCCCGCGTGGACGGGGAGCTCTGCAGGGGAGGCAAGGGATGCGGCACGGTCTGCGTGGGGCGCTGCCACTTCGGGGCGATCGAGATCGTGGACGGCTCCGCTCGCGTCGATGAAGCCAGGTGCCACGGGTGCGCGCAATGCTATGCCTACTGTCCCAACGGCGCCGTGTCGCTGGTGCCGCGCCCCGGCCACTCTCTTTCCTACTGCCCTCCCGACCTCCTCCTAGGGTCAGGCCCGGACTTAGGACCGAGTCTCTCCGCGTAGGAATGGTCAAACGAT
>JACVJG010000586.1 GCA_015711875.1 Candidatus Solincola jinzensis
CAGAACCAAGCGGACGACATGGTGGCCAGGATGGTCACCGGAGAGGTGGACGACATCCACCAGGTGGTGCTGGCGGTGGAGAAAGCGAACCTGTCCATGCAACTGGCGGTGCAGGTGCGCAACAAGGTGCTAGAGGCATACCAGGAGATCATGCACATGCAGGTGTGAGGGGCCTCTTACCAACACGAGCCTTTTCGCCGGTGATCCGCCGGTGAAGCGCTGAAGGATGGAGACGTGGACTGAAACGGCTGGAGGGAGAAAGGACTGATGCAGAGGTTACTGGAGCAGCTGAAGAGAGCGGCTTCGCGCTATACGTCGGGGCAAAAAGCGGCCGCGTTGTTGATAGCGGTCTTGCTGATCGCCGGCATATATCTCCTCGTCAGCTACGCCGGGAGGCCCCAGTACCGTGTCCTTTATTCCGGACTGGAGGACCGCGACGCCTCCCAGGTGGCCTCCAAACTCGACGAGTTAAAGGTCGACTACCGGATCGAGGGCTCCTCGATAATGGTGCCCGCGGGAGAGGTAGACCGGCTGCGGGTGCAGTTGGCGGGCGAGAACATCCCCTCCGGCGGCAAGGTGGGTTTCGAGGTCTTCGACAAATCGAGCTTCGGCGCCAGCGATTTTACCCAGAAGGTCAATTACCAGCGCGCCCTGGAGGGAGAGCTCGCCCGCACCATCTCCTCCATAGAGCAGGTGGAGTCGGCGGTGGTGCACATCGCCATGCCCGAGGAGAGCATCTTCGCCTCGCACGAGGACTCCGCCACCGCATCCGTTCTCCTCTCGCTGCGGGGAGGGTCGTCGCTGGACAGGAAGCAGGTGGAGGGGATCAGGAACCTGGTGGCGCGGGCGGTCGAGGGCCTTGACCCCGAGAACGTGAGCATCGTGGACGGCATGGGCAACCCTCTCTTCGCCGGCGACGACGGGGCGTCCCTGGCCGCCGACCGCCTGCAGACCACGCGCAGTTATGAATCCTATATGGAGGCCTCCCTGCAGCAGATAGTCAACCGCGTGGTGGGCAACGGCAAGGGCGTGGTCAAAGTAAGCCTGGAGCTGGACCTGGCGTCCAGGACCACCCAGACGGAACAGTACACGGTTCCCCAGGAAGGCGGCCTGCCCAGCTCCCAGGAGAGCAGCGAGGAGATCTACAACAACGGCGCCGGAACCGCCACGGGGGTTCCCGGCACGGGATCCAATATCCCCGATTACACCACCGTCACCCCGGGTAGCGGGAACGCGGCCTACTCCAAGAAGGAGAGCAACGTGACCTACGACAACAACCGCACCATAAGCGAGGAGACGGAGCCGCCGGGAAAGATAACCGGCATGAGCATAGCGGTGCTGGTGGACGAATCCGTGGACACCAACAGCGTTTACGCCCTGCGGGAGGCGATCGCCGCCGCCGCCGGCCTCGACGAGATGCGCGGGGACACCATCTCCGTGCAGGCGGTCCCCTTCGACACCACCTACCAGGAAGAGGTGCAGGCGCAGATCGCAAGAGCGCAGAGCGGGGAGAAGCTGTGGAAGCTGATCAAGACGGCCCTGCTGGCGCTTACGGCGCTGGCCGCCGCGGCCTTCCTCTTTCTCAAACTCAAGAAGTTGAGGAAGCGCCTGGCGGAATTGCCGGAAGCGGAGGCCAGGGATACCTACGCCCTGGAGGAGGCAGCGGAGGGGGCCCGGGCGCTCATGGGCAGGACCGCGAAGTCGCCCATGCTGAGCTCGCTGGAGATGCTTGCTTCACAGAAACCGGACGAGATGGCCAGGTTGCTGAAGGCCCTCATGCACGAGAGGTGATGAGAGAATGGACGTTTCCACCCATCACGCCATGAGCAACGAGAGGAAGGCGGCCATTCTCCTGGTATCGCTTTCGCCGGAGAACTCCTCCAAGGTCATGCAGCACCTCTCCGAGGAGGAGATAGAGACCCTCACCCTCCAGATCGCCAACCTGACCCGCGTTAGCAAGGAAGAGCGGGAGCATGTCATAGAGACTTTTTACCAGCGCGCCCTGGCGGAGGGCGAGCTGGCGGGTGGAGGATT
>MU158571.1:0-1668 GCA_015711875.1 Candidatus Solincola jinzensis
GTCCTCGCCGGACACGCGGATGAGAGCCTCCACCAAGCGCGCCGTGTAGCGCCCGATGCCCCGCCAGCGGTTTATGTTTCCAAGGGCGCGGGCGTCGACCCCCACCCGCATGGCCCGCCCCCTTTTCATCCGCCCTCCTTGACGGCCCGCACCAGCATGATCCTACCTCGCCCGCGCAAGCAGGGAATACTTTCCAGGTATTGGAAAAATCCCTGATCGCCCCGGTAAAGGGCGGGAAGCACGAGGTTTGGGAAAAGGGTGGTCTTTTCCTCCACGCGGAAACCTTTGCGCTCCAGGAGTTCCCGCATGGTAACGAGGGTGAAGGCACGGCGAGCCCTGGGCGCGGGGCGCGGCTCCCATCCCCGGTAGGTGCCGTTCCGGGAAACGACAACCAGCGTGCCGCCGGTTGCCAGCACCCTCTTCCATTCCTCCAGCACGGAGTCGACGTCCTCCACCTGTTCCAGCGTGAACTGGGCGGCCAGGGCGTGAAAGTAGCCGGAGGGGAAGGGCAGGCGGGAGGGTTCGACCGTCAGGCGGGTCACTCCTCCCCGGACCTCTTTTGGAAAGCTCTCGAGGGGCAGTTGCACTGGTAGGGGCCGGGCCCAGAAGACCTCGGTCTCGGCCAGTCCCGCCAGCAAGTTGGCAAGTTTTCCCTCCCTTTCTCCCACCAGCAGAACCCTGCCACCGCGGGGCGGCCGCAGCATATCCGCCGCCCTGCCCACCCTGAGCTCCGCTTCGCGCCCGCCGAGGCGCGGGCATCCTTCGGCCATCAGGCTGGTGCAGAAGAAATATCCGAGGGGACGGGCAAAGAGGACCTTCATCACCGCCTTTTCCCAGGCGGAAGGCCGTATGCCCACGAAGAAGCTGCGAGGGATTACCCGCGTCCGAAAACCAGCTGCCCGCATGCCCCGACCGAGGGTGAGGGGATTCTGCTCGTTAACGTGCATGACGTCGTCGTACTGGCCCCGCAGGCTCTCGGGGAGCTCCCTGTTGAGAAGGAGGCGGGCCGCGGTGCGCACCAGGGGGTAGCCGAACCGATAGAACCAGGTGTTGGGCCCGGTGTGAACGATGAACCGTCCTCCCGGACGCAGCACCCTGCGAACCTCGGCCAGGGTCCTCTCGATCTCGTACGGGTGAAGGTGTTCGTACACGTCTATGAGGAAGACCACGTCGAAGGAGCCGTCGGCGAAGTCGAGTCCCTTGGCGTCCGCCAGAAGGAAATGCGCCCTCTCCCGAACGTCGTCTTCCAGGCGGGCGCGCCGTTCCAGGGAAAGCTCGATGGCCGCATCGGCGTAATCGATGCCCACCGCGTGGGCTCCCCGCCTGGCCGCCTCGCACACGAGTTCGCCGCGGCCGCATCCTATGTCCAGGACCCACTTGCCGGAGACGTTCCCGGCCATGTCCAGCGCTTCCCTTATACGGTCGGGCAGCTTGTCCGGTCCCTCTTCCAGCAGGTGATAGCCCTCGCAATCGGTGGTGAAGTACTCCCGCGTGTAGAGGTTCGGGGAAACCGGCTCGGGAAGCTCCGGCTTGCTGGTAATCATTTCCATCACCGTGAAAACGCCACCAAGCTGTCGTGAAGCACGTTCCTATGCCCGCAGCGGGGGTCCGACCCCGTCTTTTTCCTCCTCACATGTATTTCTCGAACCAGGCGAACATGAGCTCCCA
>MU158571.1:1678-2030 GCA_015711875.1 Candidatus Solincola jinzensis
GCTTCGTCGGGATAGATCTTGAGCTCCACCCTTTTCCCTGCGGCGCGCAATGCCTCGTGCAAACGGCGGGCCTGCCCCACGGGGCACAGCGGGTCCTTCTCGCCGTGGATAAGGAGCACGGCGGCCTGCAGGGAATCCACGTAGTTGATGGCCGAGCGCACGGCGTACTCCATGGGGACCTGCTCGGGTGTGCCGCCCACCATGGACACCAGCTGGTCAAGGAGGTTCTTCACGTTGGGGTCGGTGGAGGCGGCCGCGTTGTTGTATAGGTCGACGGCGTCGTAAAAGCCGGCTTCCGCCACTACCGCCCGGATGCGCACGTCCCTCTCCGCGGCCAGCACGGAGATGGCTG
>JACVJG010000589.1 GCA_015711875.1 Candidatus Solincola jinzensis
AGGCGTTCGCGCTATTGCCCGAGATCGTGCTGATAGATATCATCACCGTGCAGACTAGGAAGATGAGGATGACGCCGGCGGAGGCGATAGCGATATTGGACGAGATGGTGCTGGTGGTGAGCGTGATGCCGGCGTCGGGTCTTGATATGAAGAAGCTGGCGGGGTTGGATTGGTTTGGACTCTATATGAACGGGCTGAAGGTCCGCTTTGCGCGGAAGGAGGTGGAGGTGGGGTTACAGGAGGTGCCGGTGGTCGCGCAGGCTGCGTCTCCGTGCCCGCGTGAGCTCCCGCCTCTGCCACCGCATTGCCGCAGAAGGGACAGAACTGGCTGTCCTCCCCGATGTCTTTCCCGCAATTCGGGCAATACATGTCCCACCTCCAAAAGCATCGCGGTTTTCCCGCTCCTGCGAGCGTCTTGCGGTGGATCCATGCCCGCCACGGCGCACTTTCGTTTTCAAGCGCGGCTCCCTGGCGAGTCCCGAGCGGCCGCGGGAAGTATCCGACCGGAACGCTCACGCATCCGACGATATAAGAGGATTATATGACAATCAGGGCAGCAGGGGACGTAGAATATGACATATGGCTTCGGATGTGATGGGGGCGCGGGACTGCGCCGCAAGGCGGAGAAAGGAAGAGGTGGTTGCGATGGCGGGAGCGCAAGAGTTCGCTTTCATGGATGCGATGGGGCAGGCGGAGCTGGTGAGAAAGGGCGAGGTGAAGCCCGTAGAGCTGGTAGAGGCTGCCATCAGACGCGTAGAGGCCTTGAACCCGCGGCTCAATGCCGTGATCACCCCCATGTTCGACCGGGCAATGGAGGAAGCCTCAGGAGATGTCCCGGGTGGGCCGTTCAAGGGGGTACCCTTCCTCCTCAAAGACCTCATCGCGGCCTGCAAGGGAGCGCGCATGACCTACGGGTCGGCGTTCCTGCGTGACTACGTTCCCGACTACGACAGCGAGCTGGTGATGAGGCTGAGGAGAGCGGGCCTCATCATCATAGGGAAGACCAATTGCCCGGAGTTCGGCATCCTCCCCACCACCGAGCCCCACCTTTTCGGCCCCACCCACAATCCCTGGGATGAGAGCAGGACACCAGGCGGTTCGAGCGGCGGGTCGGCGGCGGCGGTGGCCGCCGGCATGGTGCCCATGGCCCACGCCAACGACGGAGGCGGCTCCATCCGCATCCCTTCCTCCTGCTGCGGGGTCTTCGGTCTCAAGCCCACCCGGGCGCGCAACCCACTCGGCCCCACCAATGGCGATATCCTCAACGGGTTGATCGTGGAACATGCCGTGACCCGCTCGGTGCGGGACAGCGCGGCGCTCCTTGACGCCACCTCCGGGCCAGACCTCGGCGACCCCTACTGGGCCCCGCCGCCATCGCGCCCATTCCTGGAGGAGGTGGGAACGGATCCGGGAAGGCTGCGCATAGCCTTCACCGCGGACGCTCGCGGCGGTGCCGAGGTGCATCCCGATTGCGTGAAGGCGGTGGAGGACGCGGCGGCGCTATGCGCCGAGCTCGGGCATGAGGTCGAGGAAAGGGCGTTGGAGGTGGACGTGGAGACGCTCACGCCCATGTTCATGACCCTATGGGCATCCGCCCAGGCCTGGACCGCCGACGGCCTGGCGGCGTTGACGGGGAAAAGCCTAGACCCTGAGGAGTTCGAGCCTTTGACCTGGGCCCTTATCGAGATGGGACGCGGGGTGAGCGCCTCCGATTATCTCATGGCGGTTACGGGGTTACAGGCCATCTCGCGCGGCTTGGCAAAGCAGATGGAGGGATATGACCTCTGGCTGACCCCCACCGTGGCTGAGCCCCCTGTTCCCCTAGGCACCTTCGAGTCGCCTCCGGACAATCCCCTCTACGGAATCGTGCGCGCGGCGGGGTTCGTGCCCTTCACCCCCATATGCAACGTCACCGGCCAACCCGCCATGAACGTCCCTCTGTACTGGAACCGGGATGGGCTGCCGGTGGGGGTGCAGTTTATCGCCAGGTTCGGCGACGAGGCAACCCTCTTAGATCGGAAGAG
>JACVJG010000590.1 GCA_015711875.1 Candidatus Solincola jinzensis
TGGGCCTTGGGGGGTACGCGCCCCCATACGCGCTGGCCGTTACCTACCCAGGACAGCGCGGGCCATGACGATGCGCTGTATCTGGTTGGTGCCGTCCCAGATCTGGTTTATCTTGGCGTCGCGCATATATTTCTCCACCGGGTAATCCCGCATGTACCCGTAACCCCCGAACACCTGCACCACGTCGGTGGTCACGCGCATGGCCATGTCGGAGCAGAAGGTCTTGGCATAGGCGGCCTCGCGGGTGAAGGGCATGCCCTGCGTCTCCATCCACGCCGCCTTCATGTACATCAGCCTTCCCGCCTCGATGTCCATGGACATATCCGCGAGCATGAACTGGATGGCCTGGTTCTCGGCGATGGGACGGCCGAACTGCACCCTCTGGCGGGAGTAATCCACCGCCGCCTCGAAGGCGGCTCGGGCGATGCCCACCGAGCCCGAGGCCACGTTGACGCGCGCCTTGTCCAGGGTGATCATGGCGATCTTGAAGCCCTGGCCCTCCTCCCCCAGCCGGTCCTCCACGGGCACGCGGCAGTCCGAGAGTATGACCTCCGAGGTCACCGAGGCGCGCACCCCCATCTTGCGTTCCTTCTTCCCCCCGCTAATACCGGGGTTGCTTTTCGGCACCAGGAAACACGAGAGGCCGCGCACCCCTTTTGATGGGTCGGTGGTGGCGTAGACGGTGGTGAGGTCGGCCATGCCGCCGTTGGAGATGAAGCACTTGGTGCCGTTGAGCACGTAGGTATCGCCTTCTCGCACCGCGCTGGTCTTCACCCCCGCCGCGTCGGACCCCGCTTCCGGCTCCGTGAGGGCCATGGCCGCCAGGGAAGGGCGCGATGTGAGATCGCAGAGGTATTTCTTTTTCTGCTCCTCCGTCCCCGCCACCAGCAAAGGGGTCACCCCCAGGCCGTTGGCGCCCAGGATGGTGGCGAAACCGCAACAGCCCCAGGAAAGCTCCTCGTTTACCAGGCATGCGGTGAGGAAATCCATCCCCTGGCCGCCGTACTCCTCCGGCACGTAAAGATAGGTCAAGCCCGCCTTGAAGGCCTTCTCGATGAAATGCTCGGGGTATTTCTCCTCCTCGTCGTGCTCCGCCGCCACGGGGCGGATCTCTTTCTCCGCGAACTCGTGGGCAACCCTGGTGATGGCCTTCTGCTCCTCGCTCATCTCAAACGAGATCATGCCATATTCCTCCTTTCAAAGCATGGGACAGGGGCACGGCTTGCCCCGGATCAGCTCGACAACCGTCCTCCGGCGGGTTCAGCGGCCCTTGAACACCGGCTTGCGCTTCTCCTTGAAGGCGGCCATGCCCTCTTTCTGGTCCTCGGTGGAGAAGAGAAGGGAGAAGCATTTGCGCTCGTAGGCAAGGCCTGAGTAGAGGTCCAGGTTCATCCCCTCGTTGACGCAGGCCTTGGCGCAGGCAAGGGCCACGGCGCCGTTGCGGATGCAGCGCCTCGCCAGCTCTTTGGCCTCCGCCATGAGGTCCTCTACCGGTACCACCTTGTTCACCAGGCCCATCTCCATGCAGGCCCTGGCGTCGTAGAAAGAGCCGGTGAATATCATCTCCTTGGCACGGTTGGGACCTACCAGGCGAGGAAGCCTCTGGGTGCCGCCCGCGCCGGGGATTATGCCCAGGGTAATCTCCGGCAGCCCGAAAACGGCCGTCTCCGAGGCCACGATCATGTCGCAGACCAGGGCGAGTTCCGTTCCTCCCCCCAGGGCATAGCCGCTCACGGCGGCGATCACCGGCTTGGGGATGCGTTCTATCTTCTCGAAGCCCGAGAGATCGGCGCCGTAGGCGTTGAGCATGTCATGGGCGTACTTTCCCGCCATTTCCTTGATGTCGCCACCAGCGGCGAAGTTCTCCTCGCCACCGGTGACGATCACCGCCCGCACGCCCTCGTCCCTCGCCAGCATATCCGCGGCCTCCCCCAGCTCGGCGATGAGCTCCAGGTTGAGCGCGTTTTTGGCCTCGGGACGGTTGAGGCGTATGGTCGCTATGCCCTCCGCGTCCGTCTCCAC
>JACVJG010000591.1 GCA_015711875.1 Candidatus Solincola jinzensis
AAGGCCTCGCCGGCCTCGGGCGCTTTTTCGGCCTCCGCGCCTCAAGGGGGAAGGCGGCCACGGCTGCGGTTGTGTCGAGCGGCCTTATTACCGCCTTTTCCCCATCTGTCATCTTCCTCCCTGCCCGCGCCGGGAGCCTGCCCGCCGACCGGTTTTTCACCAAGCGGAGCATCCGCGATCCGTTCCACGGCGCGGACAGGCCAGACAGCCGGATGACCGCTCCTCACGGAACCCTTCTCTGATCTTCATACAGGAAGCTTCCCCCGGGTGACGTGGTTGCGCTAGGCCTGCTCCTCCTTTAACCTGATGAGGAAAGGAGGTCGGAATGCAGAACGGCGATGCTTGCCCCGCATGCGGGCTGCCGCGCTGGCTTAACCGCAAGCTGGTCTGGACCACGGACGGAGGCGTATATTTCCGCGCCAGGCGCTCGGAGCGTCTCATCTTTCTCGAGCAGGACGAGGTTTCCGCCCTGGTGGAGGAAGGGGTCAGACTGCGGGGAGAGCAGATCCTGGACACCTTACGCGAGCGCAGGCGCGAATTCACCCGCGCTGAAGTCGCCTCCCAGATGACTCTGCCGCGCAGGGCTTTCATGCGACACCGCCCTTTCGCTCGTAAGTTCGTGAGGCTGGCCCTGCAGGAGGCGACCCTTCTCGGGTGCGGCAACCTCGAGGTGACCCGCCTGAAACCGGGAAAGGAGCTGGAGATAAGGGCGCGTCACCCTTACCATCCCCACCTCCTCGCGGGGGATATCTGGGGATTCTGGGAAGGCCTATACGGTGTGGAGGCCCTGCTTTCCCTCAACGCGTCTTCACAGTATGACTGGGAGATAACGGTGAGGACGGTGGCGCGCAGGAAGTACGAGGTGGACCGGGAGCCGCCGCCCCGCCGGCCCCAGCGCGATTACGACCTGGAGGTGTGCGAGAAGTGCAAGCTACCCCTGTTCACGTGGGAGCTGCGCTGGGATACGGAACTCGGCACCATCTACCAAGCAGGAAGCCACCGCCATATGCTCATCACCTCGGTGCGGGGATGGCAGGCGGTGATGGAGGAGATGGTGGGAAGCCGCGATGGCGATCTACCCCATCAGATGGGGAAGATCGTAGCTGCCGCGGCGGCGGAGGAGTACAAGGCGCTCAGGGGAGGGAACTTCAAGACCGCCTATCGCAACTTTTTCATGGGCCTGCCCTTCCTGGGCTGGGGAAAACCCAGGCGAGTGGCGCGTAAGCCTTTCCTCATAGAGGCTTACATGGAGGGCGTGCCTTTCCCGCAGCTCCTGGCCTGGAAGATCGCCGGGGTCTTCGAGGCCCTGGAAAGCGAGCCCGCCGACATCAAGCACCTCCGGGAGGGCGATAGCGGGCGACGTTACCTCATCGGGCCCCGTCTGGAGGGACGCTTCCTGGAGATCGAGCGCATGGTCCCCGAAAAAGGCCGCTTCATCCTGCCTTTCTGAAGAGGCGGCAACCCCGATCCAGGGTCTCCCTTCAAAGCGCCTTCATCTGCGTAGATCACGCGCCGCGGCATCGACACCCAAACCCCGCAGGCCTTCGGTGCGGAAGGGCGACGAGGTGTCCTGGCGACCCGGCCTTCCGTCTTCTTCCAGTCCGTCTCCTGACCGCCATATCCCATGCTGCCGGCCCGTTCCCGGGCATGCTTTCGCCCCGCGACGGAAACCGTCAGCGGGATGGTGTGATGGAAGGTCCGAGGTCGAGCGATCCCCTTCCTCCCTGGCGCTTCCCGCGCAGAACCTGTCCGCGGTACAGTTTGCGGATCAGATGGCGGGTTTGTCGGGCTTGATGCTTTCCTTGTCCTTCAGCACCAAACCCCTATCCAGGGCCCACAACACGGCGTTGGTGCGGTCGGCGACCCCAATCTTGCGGAAGATGTTGCGGATGTGCACCTTGACGGTGTGCTCGCTGATGAACAGGATCTCCGCGATCTGGCGGTTGTTGTATCCCCGGGCCATGAGCTTGATGACGTCCACTTCGCGCTGGGAGAGGTCCTCGAACCCCTCTTCCTTTT
>JACVJG010000592.1 GCA_015711875.1 Candidatus Solincola jinzensis
GGGGGCGGACCGCGTGGCGGCCAACGGCGATAGCGCCAACAAGATAGGCACCTACACCCTGGCGGTGCTGGCGTCCAGGCACGGCATCCCTTTCTACATCGCCGCACCGCTCTCGACCCTGGACCCCCATACCGCGGATGGGGGCTCCATCCCCATCGAGGAGAGGGAGGAGGCGGAGGTCACCACTTTGGCGGGGATGCCCATCGCCCCCCGGGGGGTCAGGGCGCGCAACTTCGCCTTCGACGTCACCCCGGCTGAGCTGATAACCGCCATCATCACCGAGAGAGGCGTGGCGAGGCCGCCCTGCCGCGAAACCCTGCGCGCGCTTCAGCAGTGATGTTCTGCAGGGGATTCCTCACGGACGGGCTTGAGGTATGGCGCCAAACCCGCTAACGCGTAACGGCTGTCTCGCGTGTGCCGTCGCAAGCCTTGAACGATCCCGGCACATGTGAGGCGAGCCAAGGGATAATCCATCTCGCCCATCAAAGCCCTCTTTCGATGAGCGCGAAAACGGAAACGGGGTAAATGCGCTGAAAGCGGGAAAGGCGCCATAGGCCGGCGCGCCGTCGAGCTTTCCCGTTTCGAATAGCGGCCGGTGTGCTCATGCATTGGAGAAAGGAAAACAATCCGAGGCCGGCAAGGACACGACGACGAAAGGCGGCCTTGCGTGCTGACCACGGACCTCACGGAGGTAAGGCGGCATTTCAAGGGAAAAATCGCGAAGGTAAAGGGCGGCGTTGCGTGGCCGCCCTCGCGTGGCGTAACTTATAAGGCGACGGAAGCGGCTTTATCAAGGTGTGGTGCGGATGAAGGCGATGATCCTCGCGGCGGGCCTGGGGACCCGCCTGCGACCTCTCACCGAGGAGATATCCAAGCCCATGGTGCCCATCGTCAACCGTCCGGTGATGGAGCACATCGTCGAGCTGCTGGCGCGCCATGGTTTCAAGCAGCTCTACGTGAACCTCCATTACCACCCTGATGTGATCACCTCGCATTTCGGTGATGGCGCCAAATGGGGCCTATCCATAACCTACTCCGACGAGGAGGAGCTGCTGGGGACGGCGGGGGGCGTAAAGAAGCTGGAGCGCGAGCTGGGCGAGGGCAGTTTCCTGGTCATCAGCGGGGACGCCCTCACTGACCTCGACCTCACCTCGCTCATGGCCTTCCACGCCGGGCACGGAGCCCTCGCAACCATCGTGGTCACGCCGGTAAACGACCCCTCGAAGTACGGGGTGGTGATACTCGATGACCACTCCCGCATAGTCGCCTTCCAGGAGAAGCCCTCGCGCGAGGAGGCCCGCAGTCACCTCGCCAACAGCGGCATCTACGTGTTCGAGCCGGAGGTCCTGGAGATGATCCCGACCGGCTTCTATGATTTCGGCTCCCAGCTCTTCCCGCGCTTCCTGGAGGAGGACATCGCCTTCTTCGGCTACCGGCACAACGACTACTGGAACGATGTCGGCAGCCTGGAGGAATACAAGGCCGGCAACTTCGACGCCTTGACCGGCAAGGTAAGGGTGAGGATCCCCGGCGTGAGGATAGGGGATGACGTGTGGATAGGGGACGAGACGGTGATCGAGGAGGACGTGGTCATGGTGGGCCCCATCTGCATCGGCGCCGGTTGCCTGGTGAAAAGAGGAGCCAAGCTCTTCGGCCCCCTGGTGGTGGGGGACCGCACGGTCATCGACGAGGGGGCCGTGTTGTACCGGGGCATCAAGTGGGGCGACGGCTATATCGGCAAGGACGCCCACCTCATGGACTCCATCGTGGGGTGGGAGGCGGAGATCGGAAACGGAGCCTCGCTCCTCTGCGACTCCGTGGTGGGTCATCGCGTGGTCATCGGCGAGGGGAGCGTCATCCATCCCAGCGTGAGCATCATGCCCGGCTCGGTCATCGACAAAAACCTCCATTACAAGGGCTGAAAACCTCGGGGTCAGGCCCTGACTCAGGACATATAAGGGCTTTTTCAGGCCAGGGCCTCCGGGCTT
>JACVJG010000593.1 GCA_015711875.1 Candidatus Solincola jinzensis
AGGAGGAGGAAGAGCAGTCCCGATGTCACCGTCACCCATGCCGCGACGGACACCACGCCCAGGAGCTGCTTCCCAAGCTGCGCAAAGCCACCGCCGAAAAACAGGCCGTTCACCGCCGCGACGCCATTGGCCTCTCCGAAGGAGGCCTGGGCGAAAAGCCCGACGGCGATGGTGCCCCAGATGCCGTTCACCGCGTGCACGGAAATGGCACCCACGGGATCATCAACCTTCAACCTGCGATCGATGAACTCCACCGCGAAGACGACCAGCACACCTGCCACCGTACCTATGACCACCGAGCTGATCATGCTGACGTAGGCGCACCCCGCGGTGATGGCCACCAGGCCGGCCAAGGCGCCGTTGAAAGACATGCTCACGTCCGGCTTGCCATAGCGGATCCAGGTCACGAACATGGACATGGCAGCGCCGGCGGAGGCCGCCAGAGTGGTGGTCATGGCTATGGTGGCGATGGCGGGCGAGGCCTTGAGCGTGCTGCCCGGGTTGAAACCGTACCAGCCCAGCCACAGGATGAAGGTGCCCAACGCTGCCATGGGGATGTTGTGCCCGGGGATGGCGTTCGGGTTTCCCTCGGCATCGTACTTGCCCGCACGGGGCCCCACGAGCCAGGCCCCGGCCAGGGCGCATATCCCCCCCACGGAATGCACCACCGTGGACCCGGCGAAGTCAACCATCCCTATCCTGTAAAGCCAGCCTCCCTCCGCCCAGATCCAGTGCCCGACCACGGGGTAGATGAGGCCGGTTATGCATACCGTGGCGATACAGTAGGCGGAGAACTTCACGCGTTCGGCCACCGCACCAGCCAGGATGGTGGCCGCGGCCCCCGCGAAGGCGATCTGGAAAAGCAGGAAGACGTAGAGAGGTATCCCGTTCCACTCCGGGTTCGAGAGATTGGAGAAAAAGCCGCCGCTCCCGATAAATCCCCCTTTGTCAGCGCCGAACATGAGGGCAAAACCCAGGGCCCAGAAGATCAGTGCCCCCAGGCAGAAATCCATCACCCCCTTGAGCATGGCGTTGGATACGTTCTTGGCCCTGGTCAGGCCGCCCTCCAGGAAGAAGAAGCCCGCCTGCATGAAGAAAACCAGCGCCGCCGCCACCAGGACCCAAACCGTGTCCAGCGAGGTCTCGATGTCCAGCGGCGTCTTCGCCTCTCCCTCCCCCTCCGCCAGGGCGGGCGCGGTCATGAACACCATGAGCAGGGCGAGAAGGGCTAAGAAGACGAGCATTCGCTTCAAGCGCCACCACCCCCTCTCACGGCGTTATCACGACGTCCGTGGATGATGGCTTTATGCTCCATTATTTCCCACCTTCCTTTCCTGGCTCCGGGTTCTTTACGTGAGACCAGTGTAGGAAGACATCGTTTCCCGATTATTGCTTGCTCGTTAAAGCTAAGTTAAAGTTTTGTTTCCGCCTTGTTACGGACCGGGCAAGCCAGCGGGCCTCCGGGACGGGGGATTGCGCCGTTTTCGAGCGCAAGCCTGCAAGTCCCGCCTGGAGCTTCCCGCCCCTTCGCGCAAGCGAAGGGGTGACCGTTTCCCGACGCCAAAGCGACCGGCATCGTCCCCGACCCGACAGGAGCATCGCTCATTCCGCTCATAAGCCGGCCTCTATACGTCTTGGTGAACGGCGGGATTCGCGGCGCCAGGGTTTAGGCTCCCCCTTCCCTTTTGCCCGCGCGCAGGAAAAGCGGATGGGGGGATCTATATGCCGCTAGCGCGGCCGCATGCTCTCCCTCTGCGAAATCATCACATCGATGACGAGGCCATAACCGGAACCTCATTACCGCCTTTCCTCCGCGACCGCTCCGTGACAGAGCAATGAACGGTATCTAATGGTGTCTCGCTTCAAGGCGCGGGAGGGGCCGGGAACTTTGCCGCTCCCGGCCCGCCATCCCAAGAACCCGGAAAGGCCATCACGTCGCCTGACCACGCTCAGATGGCAACGGCTCCCGAATCCCCGGTGCGGATGCGCACGGCGTCCTCCACCTCATAGATGA
>JACVJG010000594.1 GCA_015711875.1 Candidatus Solincola jinzensis
TGGTTGATGAAGATGGCGGTGGTGTTCGACTTGTTTATGGGGCCCGCCAGCTTACGCAGCGCCTGGGACATCAGCCTCGCCTGCAGGCCCACGTGGGCCTCCCCCATCTCCCCCTCGATCTCCAGGCGTGGCACCAGCGCGGCCACGGAGTCGATGACCACAACGTCCAGCGCGCCGCTCCTCACGAGCATCTCAGCTATCTCCAGAGCCTGCTCGCCCGTGTCGGGCTGGGAGATGAGGAGCTCGTCCACGTCTACTCCGAGGGCTTTGGCGTAACCCGGGTCTAAAGCATGCTCGGCGTCTATGAAGGCGGCGATCCCGCCTCTTTTCTGCGCCTCCGCTATTATATGCAGGGCAACGGTGGTCTTGCCGGAGGATTCGGGTCCGAATATCTCCACCACCCTCCCCCTGGGCACCCCGCCTATGCCCAGGGCAAGGTCCAGCGAGAGCGCGCCTGTAGGTATGGCCTCCACCTGGAAGCGGTGGTTCTCCTGTCCCAGCTTCATTATGGACCCCTTGCCGAACTGGCGTTCGATCTGCACCAGAGCCATTTCCAGAGCCTTCTGCTTCTCCACTTTCAACCCTCCTGAACTGGTTCGAGTCACGTATTCGCTCGACCGGTAACCGCCCCGATCGTATCCGGTCCTATACTTGCCGTCCTGCCTGATACACATATTCTGCCTGATACACATTATATTTCTGCGGGGTGACAACATAACCTTTTCAAGGCACGACTCCATGCGGGGCGGCGAGGCGTCCGCGCCCATGATGCGGGGGAAGCGTTAGCCCCAGCGCATCAAATAGTGCGCACGACGGGGCGACAGCGCTCGCGGCGCTCAGGATCGTGACAGGCGGGCGATGAACATCCCCTCACAGCCGTGCCGGTGGGGCATCAGCTGGGCGTAACCCGGAGGTGTGACGGATGAGGCGTAGGGCCCAGATAGGTAAGCCCTGAGTCCAACGGGGCGGTAATCCTTGTGCCGGGAGAGAAATCCCTCCACCACCCCAAGCGTTTCCTCACGCGTATAAGTGCAGACGGAATAGACCAGGGCTCCGCCCCTTTTTACCAACTTTGAGGCCTCCTCGAGAAGGGTGAGCTGCAGGCTGGCAAGGTCGGGGATGTCCTCAGGCTTTCTGCGCCATCTCAACTCGGGGTTGCGTCGAAGGGTGCCCAGCCCGGAGCAAGGAGCGTCGACGAGCACGAGATCCGCCTCCACTCTTAAGGTGGCAGACAGAAGCCGGGAATCTCCTCTCATCATCTCGATGTTCTCAAGTCCCAGTCGCCGCACGCTCTTTTTCATCGCCTCCAGGCGCCGAGGGTTGGAGTCAACCGCCAGGATGCGGCTTGTGGGACCACCCAGGAGTGCCAGATGGGTGGACTTTCCCCCTGGCGCGGCGCAGGCGTCCACCACCAGGTCGCCTTCCCTTGGGGATACGGCATATCCGACCAGGATGGACCCCTCGTCCTGGACCACGCAAAGCTTCTCCCTCAACAGGCCCTCGAGCGCGTTAAAGGGGATCGCCACCTCCAGGAGCGCCTCGGGCAGGTAAGGGGAGAGCTTGCCCGCGCCTCCCGCCTCCTGCAACCGCGCCAGCAGGCCCTGCGCATCCAGGCGTGAGGTGTTGACCCGCAGGGTGAGGGTGGGGATGCGGTTATCGCTGATGCACAGTGCCTCCGCTTCCTCTGGACCCATGCGCTCGATGAGCATATCCACCATCCAGCGAGGATGCGAGTGCACCACCTCCAGGTATTCCGCGATGCGGTCGCGTGACGGCAGGGGCAGGTCTTCCAGCTCCACGGAAGCTCTGCGCATCACCGCGTTGACGAAGGAGGCAGGCCCTGGCCCCAGGCGTGATCTGGCCAGGGAGACGCTCTCGTTCACCGCTGCATGGGCGGGAATCCCCATGCGCAATAGTTGATAAACCCCGAGCCTCAACACATCAAGGGTGGAGGCATCTATCTCATCCAGGGGTCGGTCCGAGAGCAGCGAGATATAATAATCGAGCAGATTG
>JACVJG010000595.1 GCA_015711875.1 Candidatus Solincola jinzensis
TGGACATCGACAACCTCATGCGCGCGAAGGCGGCGGTTTACGCCGGCATAGAGATACTGCTGTCCTCCGTGGACATGGACGTGTCGATGATCGACGAGCTGCTCATCGCCGGCGCCTTCGGGCGTTACCTGGAGGTGGACAAGGCGGTGACCATAGGCCTGCTGCCGGATATCGGGTACGAGAAGATAAAGTTCGTCGGCAACGGTTCCCTTCTTGGGGCGCATCTTTCTGCCCTCTCCAGGGAGATGCTCAACCGCGCCAATGATATCGCCCGTCAGATGACCTACCTGGAGCTGTCCATGAACCCGGCTTTCATGGAGCACTATATCTCCGCCCTCTTCTTCCCCCATACCGACCTGGATGCGTTTCCCAGGGTGAAGGAGAAGCTGGAGGCCTATCGATCGGTTCAGAGAATGGCCGCGGAAGGCGGCCAAGGGGAAGGAGAGACCTAGGGTGTCTTTCGTAATCGCGGTTTCAGGGAAGGGAGGAACGGGAAAAACCACCTTCGCGGCGCTTTCCGTGGCCTACCTGGTGCGCACCACGGGCAAGGCGGTGCTGGCGGTGGACGCCGACTCCAACGCCAACCTCGACTACGCCTTGGGTACGCGGGCGGAGAAGACCATCGGCGCGGTGAGGGAATACCTCACCGAGAACATCAAGAACATGCCCGCCGGCATGTCCAAGGAAGTGTGGGTGGAGACGCTGTTGCAGCAGGCTCTGGTGGAGGAGAAGGGGTTCGACCTCATCTCCATGGGCAGGCCGGAAGGCCCGGGCTGTTACTGTTACCTCAACAACATCTTCCGGCGCTACCTGGATCTCATGACCGGGCGCTACGACTACGTGGTCATGGACAACGAGGCGGGTATGGAACACCTCTCGCGGCGTACCACCACCGGGGTGGACGTGATGTTCATCGCCTCCGATCCCACGGTAAGGGGCGTGCAGACCGCCCTGCGTATACGCGACCTGGCGCGCGAGCTGAAACTGGACATCAGGCGCATGGCCCTGGTGGTGTCCAGGGTGAGGGACGGCCTGCCGGACAACCTCCGCCACATCGCGGAGGAGGGGAACCTGGAGATAGCGGGATGGGTGCCCGACGACGGACTACTGCGAGAGTTCGATGAGACCGGGAGGGCGCTTACGGAATTGCCGGAGGACAGTCCGGCCCGTAAGGCGATCGAGGATATCCTGGCGGCCTATGTCAAGGTATGAGATATAGCGAGGCGGCATGTCAGGAAACGCGGGAAGTAGATCAAGCTTCTCATCACGGCATGGCCGCCTGCGGGAGCGCCACCAGGAAGTTAGGCATGTTAACGGGTCGTGTATATTGAATCTGGAACTAATAGGGAAATAGTGAGATAATCATGATTTGGACCGGGGAGGTCTGACGATGTACGTAGAGAAGCCCATGATCGTATTTCTGGACAAGCTCGCCTCCAGGTCACCGGAGCCGGGCGGCGGCTCGGTATCCGCGCTGGTGGGGGCGCTGGGAGCCGCTCTGGTATCCATGGTGGGGAACCTGACCCTGGGGAAGGAAAAATACGCTGACGTCCAGGACCAGGTGGAGGAGCTGCTCAAAGCATCCGAAAAAGCCCGCGACCAGCTTCAGGGTTTGATCCAGAAAGACACCGAGGTCTACGCTGACGTCTCCGCCGCCTTCAAGATGCCGCGCGATACCGAGGAGCAGAAGGCGGAGCGCGCGGCCCGCGTGCAGGAGGCTTTGAAGCTCGCCACCGAGGTGCCCTTCGAGATCGCCGAGAGGTGCCTGGAGGTGGCGCGCCTTTCGGAAACGGCGGCCGAGATAGGCAATGTGGGCGCGGTCAGCGACGCGGGAGTCGCGGTTCTGCTGGCGGAGGCCGCCGCCCAGAGCGCCGCCCTCAATGTGAAGATCAATATCAATAGCATAGAGGACGCTGCTTTCTGCGAGAGCAAGTGGTCGCGCATCCAGGAGATCCTGGAGGAGGCGGCAAGACTGCGCGACCGCGTGGTGAAGGTCACCTACGAGAAGC
>JACVJG010000596.1 GCA_015711875.1 Candidatus Solincola jinzensis
AAGGTGCTCACCTCCGAGGGGGAGCTGTCGGCGCGCGCGGTGGTTCTGGCCATGGGCATGCGGCCCGCCAAGCTGGGGGTGCCCGGGGAGGAGGAGTTCCACGGCCGCGGCGTCTCCTATTGCGCCACCTGCGACGCCGCCTTCTTCAAGGACGGGGTGGTGGCGGTGGTGGGGGGAGGAAACTCGGCGGTGGAGGAGGCCCTGTTCCTGACCCGCTTCGCACGCAAGGTGATCATCGTGCACCGCCGCGACCGCCTGCGCGCCGGCGGGGTGCTCGAAGAGCGTGCCCTCTCCAATCCCAAGATGGGCTTTGCCTGGAAGAAAACGGTAAAGGAGATCAAGGGGGATGAGCGCGTGAACGGCCTGGTGCTCGCGGATGTGGAAGGAGGGCCAGACGAGGAGCTCGAGGTCGACGGGGTGTTCCTCTACGTGGGGAACATCCCCAACACCGAGGAAGTGCGGGAAGCGGTGGAGCTTGACCAGAAAGGGTTCATCAAGACGGACGAGGACCTGCGCACCAGTCTGCCCGGGGTCTTCGCCGCCGGGGACGTGCGCTCCGGGGCGGTATGGCAGGTGGCGGCGGCGGTGGGAGACGGCGTGCGTGCGGCGCTGCGCGCGCAGTTCCACGTGGAGAACCTGAAGGGGACGGCTTACATATAGCCATGCCGGCCACTCATCTGCCATGCGGCAGCACCTGGACAGAAGGCAATGCATGCAAAGACTGCCCTCCTTCCGTGAGCATGGCTGGCGCCGCGAGCTCTGTCAGTAGAGGCCCCAGGCGCAGCCTGGCGGCAGGGGAGGGGGATCGGGCGCGACATGATGCGCTTCATTTGCGAGCTGCGGCAATCGTGTAAAATGGTCATCGTGGCGGTGGAGGGCGGGAAAAGCATCGAGAACAGGAGGTGAGAGCTGTGGCCGGTAAGGTGGTCGAGCTCAACGACGGCAATTTCGAGCAGGAGGTCCTCAAGAGCGAACTTCCCACCCTGGTGGATTTCTGGGCTCCCTGGTGCGGGCCCTGCCAGATGATGGGTCCCGTCATCGAGGACGCGGCTTCTGAGTGGGAGGGCAAGATAAAAGTCTGCAAGCTGAACGTGGACGAGTCCATGGAGGTCGCGCGCAAGTACCAGATACAGTCCATACCCACCATGATCCTTTTCGAGAAGGGCCAGCCCGCGAAGAAGATAGTGGGCGCGAGGCCCAAGAAGGCCTTTGAGGAAGAGTTCCAGGCCTGGCTGTGAGCCGGAATGACGGTAAGCGGGAGTCACTCCGATGAAGATAGCCGTGGTTGACGGCATGGGAGGCTCCATAGGGCACCAGATAATCCTGGGCCTGCGAAAACAACTGCCCGAGGATACTGAGATCATCGCCCTGGGGGCCAACGCCATAGCCACCGGGAACATGATGAAGGCGAGGGCTAACCGCGGCGCCACGGGAGAGAACGCCGTGCGGGTATGCATAAACGAGGCGGACGTGATCATGGGAAGCCTTTCCATCATCATGCCCAACGCCATGATGGGAGAGCTTACCCCCGGAATGGCCACCGCCATATCCTCGGCGCCGGGGCGCAAGATACTCCTCCCCCTGACAAACCCGCGTATAGAGGTCATGGGGACCACCGACACGCCATTGCCCAGGCTCATCGAGGAAGCGGTGGAGATGGTGAAGGATATGTGCGCTAAGGAAGGAGGCGGCGATGTGTGAGGCCGCGGTCTTCCTTGACCGGGAAGGCAAGCTGGAAAAGGTCATGGACGACGTGGTGGAGATGAGGCCGGAGGAAGGAAAGCTGCTGCTGGTGGACGTCTTCGGCGAACAGAAACTGGTCTCGGCGAAGATCAGCAGGGTGGACCTCATGGACCACCAGGTCATCCTGCGAGAGACCAGGGACTGAAGATTCCCCCCGCATGAAAGCCCCGCCTGGCGGATGCCGGGAAAGGGGCTTTGCGCGCCCCGGGGGCCCTCGCCGCTCTCCCGCGCGCGATGCCGCGAGGCGAAACGACCTGAAGCGCGG
>JACVJG010000597.1 GCA_015711875.1 Candidatus Solincola jinzensis
GTCGATCTCCAACCCGCCCACGGAGATGTATTCCTCCTGCTCCGAGGGGTCCCTGACCATGTCGGCGCGGCGCAGGGCAGCCTTCACGCGCGCGATGAGCTCCGCTCCCTTGAAGGGCTTGGTGATGTAGTCGTCTCCGCCGATGGCCAGCCCGCTCACCAGATCGGTGATGTCGTCCTTGGCGGTGAGGAAGACGATGGGGGCGGCGGTCTCGTCACGCAGGCGCCGGCAGACCTCCATGCCGTCCATCTTGGGCATGATGATGTCCAGGATAATCAGGTCGGGGCGCTCCTCCAGGCACATGTCCAGGGCTACCTCGCCATCCTCGGCCAGCAGCACCTTGTATCCCTCCGACGAGAGCAGCTCGGCGATGAGCCGCCGTATATGCGGGTCGTCGTCCGCCACCAGGATGGTCTTCTCCGCCATGACCCCTCCCGTTAAGCTTCGACCTTCCAAGGGTATATTTCGGTATTAACTTTTGTTCGGTTTAGCGCGCCCGTTAAGTGGCACGCATGCGCGCCAGGGCGGGGGAGGAGGGAAGTTCCACCTCCACCCCGATCCCGGCAAGGGCCTCCTGCACCGCGCGGTAGTGCATGAAGCCGCCCAGGTGCAGTATGGTCTCTCCCACCTCGCGGTCCATCTCCATGGAGGCCACACAGGGGAAGCTGTGCCAGTACTTGGCCACCACCTCCGCCACCCCGGCGTCTAGCGGCGCACCCTTGAGGTTGAAGGCGACATAGTAGGTGTTGCCGCAAGGGGCGCTGCGCAGCACCCTGGCCTCCCTGATCACGCCCTCGCCGGCCACCAGCTCAAGCTTCGGATGGCCGATGCGGAAATGCTCCATGAACTCGTCAACCGCCGGGTGGATGCCCGGGGGAAGGGAACAGAAAGGCTTGGGGAAGGCGCAGCCCATGTCCAGCGCGCGACAATCCCTCTTGACCTGCCCCCGCACCCAGCGGCTGACCCAGTCCGGCCCCTCGGAGGGGGCGATGAGCACGCGTGAGCCCGCCGCGGCGGCGAGGCGCGGCAGGGCCAGCAGCACCTCCTGGTGCACGTTCACCGCCACGGTGGCGTCGTGGGGCGTAAGCTCCCCGCCCAGGAGCTCTGCGGGATCGTCCAGGTAATACGGGAGCACGGAGGGCAACTGCAGGATGTCCACGATGTCGCCTGAGAAATCGATGCCGTAGGTGTCGCGGCAGTGGTCGCAGAGGGCGCCGCAGCCGCTGCAGTAGTTCTCCTCGTTGGCGAGGTGGCGGATGAAACGCTGGGCGAAGGTGTCGTCGAAGGACACCGTGAAGTCCCCCCTCCTGGGGGGCACCGGGCCTCCGCAGTAAACGACCAGGAGCTTCAACCGCGCGACCCCCGCTTCACCGCTTCCCGCCCCAGGCCTCGCGGCGCGCGTTTAACACGGCGGCAGGCATGCTCGACGCTCCCCGTGACCGGCGCAAGGGGTTCATGTCTTCCCATGGGCGTCTCCGGCCAAGCTCGCTTCGTTTGCTCAGAAGAAGCACAGGGGCGTGGGGCATCCCCCGGCGTATTCCGCCTCAGCCACGGTGTATTCAGGCCTCTCCAGCAGGCGCATCATGGAGTCGCTCCCCAGGTAGAGGACCTGCTCCCGCTTGCTGCCGTAACGGTAGACGGTGATGCCCTTGCAGCCCAGCTCGTAGGCGAGGAGGTAAGCCTCCTCGATGTCGTCTATGGAGGCGTCGGAGGGGAAGTTGATGGTCTTGGACACGGCGTTGTCGCAGTGCGCCTGGAATGTGGCCTGCATGCGCACGTGCCATTCCGGGGCGATGTCGAAGGCGGTGACGAAGACCCGCTTCACCTCCTCGGGCACCCCCTCGGCGTGCTGCAGCGTCCCGCTGCGCGCTATCTCCATCATGAGGTCGTTGCTGAAAAAACCGCCCTCCTTCGCCGCCTCCTCGAACACGGGGTTTATCTCCATGAGCCGCGTGTTCTCGATGACGTTGCGCACGAAGGAGATGGCGAAGATGGGCTCGATAC
>JACVJG010000598.1 GCA_015711875.1 Candidatus Solincola jinzensis
GAGGGGGCCTATATCTCTTCCGCCCCACTCGCAGCGAGCCGACAGCACCTTGAACACGCGCTCCAGGCGGAAGCGCGTGTCGCGCCCCATCTCTGTGACCCCCATGAGCTTCTGGCCCGGGTCGGTGCCCAGGATAGGGGCGGCCAGGCGAGGCAGGATCCCGCAATATAACGGGTTGCGGGCGATGGCGTCGGGGGTATGGCGGGCCACCAGGTTCACCGCCTTGAGCAGAGGCGTCTCCTTGAACTCCACCTCTATGCGCAAGGAGCCCTTCTCCCCAGTGTCGGCCTCTATTGTCCAGCGTCCATTCTCACGGCTCGAAACCACTTCCGTGACCAGCATTTCATCGAAACGGTGTATGCTCGATACCAGCTCTCTGCCGGCCTCGCTGCTCACGTACAAGGTGCGGTGATCCTCCGGGGTGAAATGGAAAACCGCCCGGTAGGGTCCAGCCGGGGTCTCGTCCCAGTCCTCCACCAGGAAAACGTCCTCGCGCCCGAACTGCAGTGTGGGGATGAACCAGCCCTTTTCTACCAACATCTCCTTCCCTCCCATACCCTTGCCTTGCCCCGATGGTCCAAAACGACGGCTCCGGGGATGCCAGCACACCCGCACGCGATGGCCGCCCATGCCGCCAATTATAATTCCCGACCGGCCTGCGCCGGAAGAAGGTGGGAGGCGGCACGCTGCGCAGTTGCGCTATACCGCTTCGCGCCACCGGGCTGGATGTTCACCGACAGCGGGTGAAAAGCCCTGGAGGCCACCCCGGCATGCGAGACCTGCTCCGATCAACGCCCACAAGGTTGAAGCCATCTAATATCCCGCCCACGCGCGCAACTGGATTCGATGGAGGCGCCCAAGATCATCGTCGCCGAGCCGCCTCCGCGTGCAACCGGATCGGATCCGGCGAGAAGCGTGCTGCGGCCACGCCCGGCCATGACCGCAGCGAGGCGCTGACGTTCACGCCCCGCTTTAGGGCTCGTCGCCCGTGAGAAATCTCATGACCATGAAGCCGCATCTGCATGGCGCGTGCCGGGCACAGCAGGCCATGGCCTCTCTCTCCCTCGCTCTCATGAGACAGCCGCCTTTATCCAGGTGCTATAATCTTGGCGTCGGGGTGTAGCGCAGCTTGGTCAGCGCGCATGCTTTGGGAGCATGAGGTCGGCGGTTCAAATCCGCCCACCCCGACCATTCGGTTTTTCCTGCATAGATCGTTGCCTTCTCTCTTATCCTCCGTCCTGTGCCCCCGGGCTCCCATCTTCTCTTAGGCACAGGCGCACATAAAGCCGGCCTTATAGTATGGACCGTGCGTGATTTCCGCGAATAGAACTACCCTTGAGGCCGGGGAAACCGTTTTCACTGAGGCCGAGCAGGGCACGAAGGGCATATACAAAAAGGCTGCCGCCAGTTGTCGCCTTCAAGTCATCGAACCGGGACAGGGGCAGGTAAGCGGGCCGACTTGATGAACAGGGCTTAAGAGCGCAAGCAGCGCGATAGGCGTGGAAACGGAGCCCTGACCGGCGAGTGGGCCGGCTTACCGGATGCCGTGACGTTCCAGCGGGCGCTTTTCAGGCCAAGAAATGCCCAAGAGGACTCCCGCCATCACAGCAAGAGGCAAGGCCAACCAGAGTGAAGGAGCGTTCTCCCGGATGTGATGCTGTAACGTTTTGGTAGGCGCTGCTTGTTGAAAAGATCGAGAGGTCACCCTGTCATCCTGACGTGCCAAGTGAAGTCGGCAACGGGAAAAGGGTCTTCTCCCGGATGTTCGGCGATATCCGAGGCCACCGCGACATGTGCTAGAATATTCACTGCGGCGAGCGGGAGTAGCTCAGTTGGAAGAGCGAGAGCCTTCCAAGCTCTAGGTCGCGGGTTCGAGGCCCGTCTCCCGCTCCAATTTTTTGTCCCCCACCGGAAGGGCAGGTGTCCGGTAAGGGAACGGCGAGGCCTCCTCTTGCTACTGCCTCTCCCCATAAAGCGCGGGCAGTTGGGGATGAAAAGCCG